>JBEIVK010000167.1:0-7476 GCA_040373935.1 Alphaproteobacteria bacterium | reverse complement strand
GGCGGACGCCCTGGGCCTCGGGGCGGCCGCGTGGGTGCATGCGCCTTTTCAGCCGCCGGGGGCCGACGCCTTCCGGTGGCTGTTCTACGCGAGCAGCCCGCCCTGGACGAACACGCGTCTGTCTCTGCGGGCCCTCCGCGAGGGCCAGCGCGAGTTCCACCTCCGGCTGGGCAACGTCTTTCAGTTCTTCAGCATTTACGCGAACATCTCCCAGTTTGACCCGGAAGCGCCGCGCCCGCGGTCCGCGCACCTTCTGGACCGCTGGGTGCGCTCCGAGGCCGCCGCGCTGGTGGAGTCCGTCACGGCGCACCTCGACGGCTGGCGGGCCTACGAGGCGGCCCGTGCGCTGTCGGCCTTCGTCGACGGCCTCTCCAACTGGTACGTTCGCCGCAGCCGGGCGCGCTTCTGGGGCGAAGGCGCGGACACCGCGGCGGCGCTGGGTACGCTCTACGACGTGCTGGTCGTGCTCTCGCGGTTGATGGCGCCCTTCGTTCCCTTCATGGCCGAGGCGATGCACCAGCGGCTCGGGCGCCCGGGCGGCGCCGAGAGCGTTCATCTCTGCGATTGGCCTTCCGCCGCCGCAGAAGACCGCGACGATGCCTTGGTGGCCGACATGGCGCTCGTGCGCGAGGTGGTGAGCCTGGGGCTGTCCGCCCGGAAGGCGGTGGGCGTGCGGGTGCGCCAACCTCTGCGCGCCGCCGAGCTCATCCTCGCGGACGCCACGGCCGCCGCCCGTCTGGAGCCTCTGCTCGGCCTCGTCCAGGACGAGCTGAACGTCCGGGCGGTCCATCCCTCCACCGCCGCCGAGCGCTTCGTCACCTTCACCGTCAAGGCCAACTTCGCGCGGCTCGGGAAGCGCCTGGGCAAAGACATGAAGGCCTGCGCGGCCGCCCTTCAGGCCGCAGACCCGGCGGCGGTGCGTCGCGGCGTGCTCGCCGGGGGCTACGGCGTCGCGCTGCCCGGCGGCGAGGTCGTGCTCACCGAAGAAGACGTCCTCGTCGGGGTTGAGCCCAAGGCGGGCTTCCAGGCCGCCGGGTCGGCCGCTGCGGTGGTCGTGCTGCACGCCGACCTCGATGATGATCTCCGCGAAGAGGGGCTTTACCGGGAGGTTCTCAACCGCGTGCAGGGCCGCCGAAAGGACCTCGGCCTCGGCTACACGGACCGCATCCGGGTGGCCGTGACGGGCAGCGCCGCCTTGGTGCAGGCGGTGCAGCGCTTCGCCGGCCCGCTCGCGCAGGAGGCCCTCGCGGTCGGGGTGTCCGCGGCGGAGGGCCCGGGCGTCGAGGAGGTCGACGGCCACGCCTTCCAGCTCGAGGTGGCCCGCGCCTGATGCCCCGCGAACTCCTCCCGCCCGACGTCACCCGCATCCTGTCCTTCCACGGGCCGGTCGAGTTGCGCATCGGGCCGGTGAAGGGGCGGGCGCAGCTCGCGCCGTTCGATGAGGTGCTCTACCTTCTCGTGCCGCGCGGCGGCCCCGAGGAGCTGGCCCTGCTCCAGCACAACGGCGTGGACATCCTCGCCCGCGCCGCCGACGGCACCTATGACCTCCGCGTCCACGGCCGCTGCGTCGCCGGCACGGGGCTCGCCGGTCATCCCGAGCGCGCGGCCATCGAGCCCTGGCTGGCCGATGGGACGGCCATCGCGCCGCTGCTGGTGTGCGCGTTCACCCCCGAGCTGGTGGAGCTGAACCGCGCAGAAGGGCAGGGGAGGGCGCGCTATGCCGGCGCCACCCGGGCGCTTCGGGATCGCCCGGCCCAGGCCTGGGGGCGCGCCGCCCTGTCCGGCGGGGCCGCCGCGGGGCTCGTCTCCGGGCTCGCGGTGCCGTGGCTGCATCTGCTGCTCCAAGGGCCGGAGGTGCCCTGGCGCGGCTTGGCGGTGCTGCTGTCGTTCTGCACGGCGGCCGCGCTCGTGCTCGGGCTGCGTCTCGTCGTGGTCGCGCTCGCGTTTCACCGATGGCGCGCCGGCCGCGCCCGGCCGGCCGATTCGCCCGTGCTGGTCGACGGCCACCTCGCGCCGGCGGCGGTGGCGGCGGGGGGCAACGCGCTGTTTTTCGCTGGGCTTCTCCTCCTCCTGCTGGTCGGCAGCGCCTGGGGGGCCAGCCTCGCGGGCGTCGTCGTGGCGAGCAGCCTCGCGTGGCTGCTGGCCCCCGCGTGGTTCCTCCATCTGAACACCCGCAAGCCCGAGGCGATGGACCCGGGCTCTCTCCGAGGTGCCCCGTGAGCGTCTCCTTGTCGGGCAGCAGCCCCACCGCGCTGACTGCGGGCATCCTGTTGCTCTCGCGCGCCCGCTCGTTCGGGCAGCGGTTCTCCGTGGAGATCGTCGGAGATCCCGAAGACATCGCGACCCTGCGCGGGCCGGCGCTGGTGCACAGCCCGGTGCTCGCGTCGTGCGGCGTCGGGCGGCGCCTCGGCGCGGGCGCCACGGTCATCGTGCCCGGGCCGGCCAGCGCCCCGCTCGCGCTCAGCTTCGGCGCAGACGGCGTCGGCGGCTGGTTCGAGGTGGACCGCGCGGGGGACGGGCGCCACCCCGCCACCCAGGCCTTCGTGCGCCTCTGCCGCGCGCGGGAGCCGGCGCGCCGCGAGCTGGGACGCCGGGCCCGCCGCGTGTTCACCGCGTTCGGCATGGCGCCCGAGCCGGCCGTGTTGGACGTCCTGTTCGGCGCGCCGTCCTCGCCGCTCGTCCGCATCTCGCTCGGGCTGCGGGCCGGGCGCGCCCTCGCCAACGCGCCCGCGACCCCGCTGCACGCGTACCTCGGCCCCACGCCCGCCGAGCTCCCGGACCCGCTGCCCTCCGCGCCGGCGCCCGC
The DNA here is from genome assembly GCA_040373935.1 of Alphaproteobacteria bacterium. Taxonomy (GTDB): domain Bacteria; phylum Myxococcota_A; class UBA796; order UBA796; family UBA2385; genus JBEIVK01. The sequence continues at coordinate 4,670 of JBEIVK010000167.1, read as the reverse complement.
GGAGATCGGCGCCCGCCTCGCCGATGGCCGCCTCGACACGCTCTTCGCGCGCTTCCCGGGCGGCGGCGGGCGCGCCGCCCAAGACTGGCTGGAGGACGCCCTCGCGCTCGGGGAGGACGCCGACGCCAGCGCGCTGACGAGCGCCCTGGCCGAGCTGGGCGGGCACCTCGCCTCCCTGCCGCGCGAGGCGATGCTGCCGCCTCTCGACGCCGCGCAGGACGCGGTGGCCGTTGCGTTGGGCCGCGCCCTCGCGGCGCAGCCCGAAGAAGGCGAGGGCAACGCCAACCACACGCTCGTGGAGACTTTTCGCTTCCTCGGCGGGCGTTTCTGTGCGAGCGCGCGCAACGCGGTGCGCTTGGAGGGCCCGCCGCCCCCCGACGGCCACCTGGAGCGCTGGGATTGGTTCTGCGCCGCGACCCGCCGGGCCGCCGACGAGGCGGACGCCCTTTGGCGCCGCGTCGTGGACCCGCCGCAGTAGGAGGGTTTCGCCGTCGGCGCCCGCGTGTCCCCTTGACACACCGCCGGAACGGGGTCGATCAAGGGATATCGGGCCCGCCGTGGCGGGCCGCCCCCCCTCCCGGGATCCTGCCCGTGTCCGATCGTCCCCCCGCCCGCGGAGAGCGCCCCGCTGAGGCCGCCCGGCCCCGTCGCCGCCCGCGGCCGGCCTCCCCGCCCGACATTTTGTACCACGCGACGACGCTGCGCCGCATCGACAAGCTGCGCCGCGCCGGCACGCTGGATGTGCGGGGCGGGCGCCCCGTGTACCTCTCCCGCCACGAGGCGCAGGCCTGGCATGTCGCCCACCGCCAAGGCGAAGAGCCGGCCGTGCTCATCATCGATGTCGCCCGGGCGATGCGCGACGGCTGCCGCTTCGAGCGCAACGGCCAGGGGCTCTGGCAGGTCGCCGCCATCCCGGTGCGCCACGTGCTCAACCTGCGGGATGGCTACGCCGAGCAGGTCTCCGCCGGTGGCATCCCGGTCTGGTTCGGCCCGCGCGGGCCGGAGCTGGCCCTCATTCGCGTGCAGCGGCGCAGCGGGCTCACCTGGGAGGTCGCCAAAGGCAAGCTGGAGGACGGCGAGGCCCCGGCGGAGGCCGCCGCGCGCGAGGTCAACGAAGAGATGGGCTGCGCGATGGCGCTTCATCTCATCGCGCCGCTCGGCAGCGTGCGCTACGGCTTCACCACGCCGGACGGCAGCCCGCGCCTCAAGACGCTCCACATGTTCCTGTTCCGCACGCCGGAGCGCGAGTCCTGCTTTCTCCCGTCCGACCGCGAGGGCGTGCGCGAGGTGGGCTGGTTCTCCGTCGAGGAGGCCGCCCGCCTCGTCACCCACCGCAGCCTCCGCCCCCTCATGATTCGGCTCTGTGAGGAGGCGGAGGTCGAAGACGGCATGCTCTCCGGCTACGAGCCGCCCGCCGGCGCCGCCCGGTAGATCTCCCCACCGCCCGCCTGGAACTCCGCCGCCTTGTCGGCGAGCCCGGCCTCGACCTCCGCGGAGGCCGCGGCCATCGCGCGAATCTGGTGGGTGATCTCCATCGAGCAGAACTTGGGCCCGCACATCGAGCAGAAGTGCGCCACCTTCGCCGCCGGCGCGGGCAGCGCGGTGTCGTGGTAGCGGCGCGCGGTCTCCGGGTCGATCGCCAGGTTGAACTGGTCCTCCCACCGGAAGGAGAAGCGGGCGCGAGAGAGGGCGTCGTCCCACTCCCGCGCGCCCGGGTGGCCCTTCGCGAGATCGGCGCTGTGGGCGGCGATCTTGTAGGCGATGAGCCCCTGCTTCACGTCGTCGCGGTCCGGCAGGCCGAGGTGCTCCTTGGGCGTGACATAGCAGAGCATCGCGCAGCCCAGGCTCCCGATGAGCGCCGCGCCGATGCTCGACGCGATGTGGTCATAGCCGGGGGAGATGTCGGTCACGAGCGGGCCGAGCGTGTAGAAGGGCGCGCTGTGGCAGACGGCGTCCTGGCGCGACATGTTCTCGGCGATGAGGTGCACCGGGACATGGCCCGGCCCCTCGACCATCACCTGGCAGCCCTTGGCCCACGCCGCCTGCGTGAGCTCGCCCAGGGTGTCCAGCTCCGCGAACTGCGCGGCGTCGTTGGCGTCCGCCGTGCAGCCGGGGCGCAGTCCGTCGCCCAGCGAGAAGGTGACGTCGTAGCGACGCATCAGGTCGCAGATGCGGTCAAAGCCGGTGTACAGGAAGTTTTCCTTGTGGTGCGCGAGGCACCAGCGCGCCAGGATGCTCCCGCCCCTCGACACGATGCCCGTGATGCGCTGGGCCGTGAGCGGCACATGGTGCAGGCGCACGCCGGCGTGAATGGTGAAGTAGTCCACGCCCTGCTCGGCCTGCTCGGCGAGCACATCGAGGAACAGCTCGAGGTCCAGCTTCTCCGGGCGGCCCTTCACGCGCTCCAACGCCTCGTAGATCGGCACGGTGCCGATGGGCACGCTCGAATGGCGGAGGATGGCCTCCCGCGTCTCGGCGATGCGCGCGCCGGTGCTGAGGTCCATCACGGTGTCGGCGCCCCATCGCACCGCCCACCGCAGCTTCTCGACCTCCTCCTCCAAGGACGAGAACACCGCCGAGTTGCCGATGTTGGCGTTGACCTTACACTTCAGCGCGCGGCCGATGCCCATCGGCTCCAGCTCGACGTGCCGACGGTTGGCCGGGATGACGGCGCGCCCGGCCGCGACCTCGGCGCAGAGCCGCTCGACCGCGAGGCCCTCGCGGGCGGCGACGAAGGCCAGCTCCTCGGTGACGAAGCCCGCCCGCGCGGCTTCGAGCTGGGTGAGCCCGGCGTCCGCCCGCCCGGCCCGCGCCGCCAGCCACGCGGCCCGCCGCGCCGGCGGCCGGCCTTCGGGGCCCAGGGGCGGCCCTTCCGTCTCGTACAGCCGGAGGGAGTCCCCCGTCGAAAGGGCGATTTCCGTGAACGGGACCGCGAGGGGCCCCACCTCCACACGTCGACGCACGACCGCCGACGCGGATGTCTCCGCAGGTGCCATGGCCTTTCCTCCGCCGGTGCAAACCGGATCAGGTTCCGCGGTGTGATCTCAGGCCGCCCACCCTGATGTGGACGGCCACCCGCAGCGCTGGCGCGGAGGCGCTAACCGGCGGCGGCGCTCAGGGGGCGGCCTTGCCCTGCACTTCGTGATCGCGGGCGTCCACCACCTTGCCAAAGCGATCGTAGAGGGTTGCACGGTCCTTTTCGTTGTTCCAGATCGGCCCGTCGGTGTCGAGGTAGATCTCCAGCTGGGATTGCGGGTCCGTCTGGTCCTGGCCCATCCCGCTGAGCAGCTTCACGGTGTGGCCGGCCGGAAGCACCACATTCGGCAGCGTCCACGAGCGCCCGCTGATGTTCGCCAGCTTGAAGCCCGCGAGGTCCAAGGGGCGGCCGCTCACGTTGCACACGCGCAGGTATTCGCCGTTCGGGTTCTCGCGGTCATCGCCCTTCGCGTTCGCGTGGAAGCTCGTGATGTGCAGCTCCCCGGCGAAGCGCGGGTCCGACCAGATGCCGCGGCGGGCTGCCTTCGCCTTCTCTTGGGCCGCGATGTAGGGCGCGAGGTCCACCGTGGTCGGCGGGATGACGTAGAGGTGGCCCAGGCCGAGCTCGAGCAGGTGCGCGCTGAGATCCACGTCGCCGTCTGCCGTCACGATGCCCGCGAGCAGGCGCCCGTAGCCATCGCGCTCCACCGGCCCGTGCCGCAGCTTGATCTTTTTGTTGAGGACCAGCGCGGCCGTCGCCTCACGCGCCTCCACGCCGTAGGCCTCCGGCGGCTTGAGCTCCGGCGCGTTGACCAGCGCGAGCCGCACCTTGTCGCCGGTGTCGAGGGTGAGGGTGTCCCCGTCGTACACGCTGGCGACGGTGGCGGTGTCGGGGACGGCGGCGAGGGCCGGGGCGAGCAGGGACCAGGCGGCGAGGAGCAGGGGACGGATCATCGGGCAGACTCCAAGGTGGAGAGGGCGGCCGGGCCGGGCGCCAGGGCGTGCAGCCGGGCGGCCTGGAACAGCAGGTAGAAGTCGTCGGGCTGGCGCACGGCAGCGGCGTGGGCCGCGACGGCGGCGCCTGCCGCGTCCCCGCGCGCGGCCAGGACGGTGGCGCGCGTGTCGAGGAAGGCGGCGCGCTCCGGGTGAATGTCCAGGGCCCGCATGATCTCGGTGGCGGCGAGATCCAGATCGGCGCGCGCCAGGGCGCGGTGCCAGGCGCGGCAGTTGTCTTGGTCGGGGCCGGGCGGCATCGGCGCGCAATCCCGGCCCATGCCTGCCGCTGCGGCCTCCGCCGCGCGCTCCGGCTCTCCCAGCGCCGCCCACGCCGCAGCCGCGAAGTCGAGCGGCCCGTCTCCCGGGTGGAGGCGGCCAAGGGCGTGGCGGAGGTCCTGGCTGAGCAACCGGCGGCCCTCGGCCTCTGGCGCGGCGAGGGAGGTGTACACCGCCAGCGCGGCGCCGGCGGTCGGGTCCAGCTCCAGGGCGCGGCGGGCGTGGCTCCAGGCGGCGGCCGTGTCTCCCTCCAGGGACGCGAGCCAGGCCCGGCGCAGGAGGTGGGCGTCGGCGCGCCCCGCGAGGCGCGTGGCTTCGCGCAACGCCGCCCGGGACCCCGGCAAGTCCCCCGCGGCGCGCCGGGCGTCCGCCAGGGCCACCCAGGCGATCTCGGCGTCCGGCCGGGCGGCGACGGCCTGCGC
>JBEIVK010000542.1:0-3267 GCA_040373935.1 Alphaproteobacteria bacterium | reverse complement strand
GTGGAGGCGTCCGTCCGACTGGGCGCTGTCGACGCGCGCGATGGCCTCGGCGGGCGCGCGGTGGCGGTGGATGTTCCACTGCGGGAACGCGTGCCGCAAGAAGGAAGCGCGTTCGGCGTCAGACCACCTGGACCAGATCGCCGCGGCGTGAGGCCGAAGGGCGTCGATGACGGGGTGCCATGCGCGACCCGCGGCTTGTTCGGCACGGGCGGCGGCGCGCAGCGCGCGCAGCAGCGTGACGGGGTCGGCCGTGAGGGGCAGGGAACCCGCCCAGGGTGCAGCGGGCTGCGCGTGGCGGAGCGGAACGCCGCCGTGGCGAGAAAGGGCGTGTACGGGGCCAGTGTGACCCTGGGCGTCCAGTACGGCGAGCACGTCGAGGAAGGTCAGGCCTGTGCCCAGCACGAAAACAGAGTCATTCGGGGCGATGCCGGCGAGTCGTCCCGGCCGCCAAGGCTCATCGAGCACCGCGGGGTGCGGGCCGAGGGCGCGAAGCGGGCTGGGCCGGGCGGGCGGCCGGTGCCCCGTCGCGAGCGCGACGGCGTCGACGACCAGAGTGAGCCCGTCGTCCAGGGCGAGCGTCCAGCCGCCTGGGCCGTCGCGCAAGCGACGCACCCGCCCCATCACGGTGCGCACGTTTGGCAGGCTGGCCAGCGTTTCGCTGAGGTAGTCGCCGTATTGCGCGCGCGTGGCGAACGCCGCGGGGTCGAGGGGCTCGCCACGCGCTGCGGCCCAATCGAGGAAGTGCCCGGGAGCGCGTGGGTGGATGGACATGGCCCCGGCGGGGACGTTGAGGCGGCATGCGGGGTGGGCGGTGTACCCGGCGCCGCGGCCTGCTGCGGGGGACGGGTCGACCACCACCACCGACACGTTCTGGCACGCAAGCGCGCAGGAGAGTGCGACCGCGCTTGCGCCGCCGCCGACGATGGCCACGGTTGGGCGCGCCGAGCGGGTGTCGAGGGGGGGCGCGTAAAGGTGGAGGGTGACCAGACGGTCCGGGCCGGGGTTGTGCAGGTCGTGCCATGTGCCGTGGGGGATTGCGACGCGCGCGCCAGCCTCGGCGCGGTGGACCGTGGGCCGAGGCTCGCCGGCGGAGACCCGGTGCTCGTGTACCCGCCCCTGCACGACGCGCAGGTGACAGGCGCTGTCGCCGTGTCCATGCAGGGGCGCGAGCTGTCCGGGTTCCCACCCGATGAGGACCAGCTCGGCCGCCGGCCCCCGGGCGAGGACCCGGCGGCACCGGCGGTCGGGCAAGAAGTGCGCCGCGGCAGCAGCGGGGGCGTCGAGGGCCGGATTGGCGAGGAGACCATCGAGCCGCTCGGCGGTGGGCGCCGCGGTCCATTGGGACACCTGCGCGCAGAGGGCGTCGAGGGTGGGGGGGGCTGACGGCGTGGACGGGCGCGGCTGGGGGGACGGCGGGTCGAACAGCATGGCCACCTCTGGTCGCTACGTCTTGCAAGCTTCGTGCCTGGGGGCGGCGGGGCCAAAGCGCGGCGCCCCCCGTCCGCCGTGCCCGTGATGACCGCGGGCTCCCAGAGTTTCCGCGATGGAATCTCGACACGCCGCCCGTGACGGCGTGCACGGGAAGCCACGATCGGTCGCGGCCGCGTTGGTGCGTGATGAGGACCAAGGCTTGTTTTCGGGTTGGCACGCGTCGTGCACTAAGCGGCCGTGCCCACAGGTTCCGGTGGGCAACTTCTCCCATGCCGAGGTCTGCATGCGTGTCTCTGTGAGTGCTTCTGCTGCGGCGGGCGGGTCCACGCTCGCGCTGTTGCTCTTGGCGTCCCCTGCGGCCCGTGCGGATGCCCTGCCCTGCGAAGACATCGGGGGTGGAGCGCCGGTGATTTACGGGGCGGGGGGCAGCGCGCAGACCCCCTTGGTGGGTAAGGCGGCCGTGCAACTCCAGGCCTCGGCCGCCCCGGTGTTCGTGGCGTACCAGGACGCGGGGGGGGCCTGCACGGGCATCAACGCCCTCACGGGCGTGGCGCCCGCCGCCATCACGGGCACCGCGAAGTATTGGGACGCCACGGGCGCCCAACTCTCCTGTGAACTGCCGCTGGAGGGGGCCGACGTGCAGTTTGCCGTCATGGGGAACGGCGCGCGCCTTTGCCCGCTCATCACCGATGACGCGCTGCTCGACGGCATCACCACGGTGCAGGGGCCGATTGGGACGGTCAACGTCCTGGTCCCGGCGGCGTCCTCCCAACAGAGCATCAGCGCCGAGGCGCTGTACCTCGTCTACGGCTTCGGCCCGGCGGCGGACATCGCACCCTGGAACAACGCGGACCTCGGCTACTACATCAGGCGGAACGAGAACAGCTTCGTGCAGCTGTACCTCGCGATCGCGACCGGCCTCCCGGTGACGAAGTTCACCGGCACCGACGCCGGGACGAACGGCAACACGATTACGCTGCTCTCGGGCCTCGCCGACCCCGAGCAGGGCATTGGGTTCGCCAGCGGGGAGGTCGCCGATGCGAACCGCGCGTCGGTGCGGACCCTCGCGTGGCAGCATGTCGGGCAAAATGCCGGCTACTGGCCGGACAGCACCGCGACGGCCTTCGACAAAATCAACGTGCGGACCGGCCGCTACTACTTGTGGGGCAACGTCAATCTGTTCGCGCGGGCGGGCTCTGCGGCCGGTTCCTTCGCGGACCCGAATGTGGCGGCGCTGCTGACGTACATCGATGGCTCGGCCGAGCCCGCCGGGGTTTCCAAGTCGATCACGGACCTCGCGATCGAGAACCGCAACGTGCCCGAATGCGCGATGTACGTGGCGCGGAACGGCGACCTCGGCCCGATCTACCAGTTGCTCCCTCCGGAGCCGTGCCACTGCACCTTCGAGTACCGCGCGACTGGCGCCACTGACTGCGCCGTCTGCGACGAATCGACCCCTTGCGCCACGGGCACCTGCCGTGACGGTTTCTGCGAGGAGTACTGAGCCATGGGAATGCATCGCTTTCTTCCGATTCTCTTGGGGACGCTCCTCGCGGGTTGCAAGGAGAAGTCCGATTTGGACAGCGCGGGGGGGCTCGACGGGACCGACGGGACCGACGGGACCGACGGGACCGACGGAACGGATGGCAGTGACGGGGCCGACGGCAGTGACGGTGGCGAAAGCGGCGACACCGATATTCCCGACGAGTGCTGGGTGGAGTCCGAGATCGGCGAGTGCTTCGACTGCCCGCTGCCGACGACCCCCGGTGACGACTCGCTGCCCTTTTTGAACCAGTGTGGCGACGCCATCTACGCGCAAGTCGACAACGCGGCCCG
>JBEIVK010000920.1:0-1709 GCA_040373935.1 Alphaproteobacteria bacterium | reverse complement strand
CGCCGCCGCAGACGCTGCAGCGTCCGTCGAGGCGGCGCGCCGCCGCGAAGCGCGAGCTGCCGAGCCCGCCCCGGCGCCGGCCCACCCGGAGGGTCCCCGCTCCGTCCTGTGCTACGATCAGGAGGCGCGAGACTGCGAGGTTGAGGGCTCCCGTCCCGGGCCGCGCCCCGCGGCGGCTGATGTCATCGCGGCCGCCGCGCACCTGCGCAACATCGGGCCGATAACGCCCGCGCAGCGTGCCCAGGCCGCAAAGTGGGACCCCGACGAGGAGGCCCGGCTGGAATTGTCTTTGAGCGGCTACGCCGCCCCGCGCGAGCGCACAGTGGTCCGCATCCCCGCCGGCGCCCGGCCGGTGGCGCTCCCCTACCCCTCCCTGGGGGAGCGGGGCGGCGAGCGGCCAAGCGCTGAAGCGCTCGCGGGGGCATTCGCCATCTACACGTCGGGACCGCCATACGACGAAGCCGTCGCCGCGCGCTGGACCCCCTCGAGCGAGGCCGACCTCCGCAGGCTCATGTCGGCCCTCGAGTCTTTGGAGGGCGCGCCGTTAAAGGCTGCGGCGATCGTCACACTCGAGGGGGCCCAACGGGCGGCGGCGGTTGCCACTGCCGCGATGAGCCACGCCACGGCCGAACTCGCCCGTGCTACGGCTGAGCTTGATGCCGCCGCGGCACCCGACGCCGCACCCGACGTCGGGCCCTCAGACACTGACACCACGACCGCAGAGACTGCCGTGCTCCTACGCTCGGCGCAGGAGTGGGCGGCGGCGGTGGCCCACGTGGCTGCGCTGAAGTCGCAGCTGCGCCCGCAGGAAGGGTGCACAGGGTGCGCCCACGCCCAGCGCATTCTGGGTGGCGAGACCGTCGCGGCCGACGCCGCGGCGGCCGTTGCCCAGGCCCAAGGGGCATACTACCGGTCAGCGGGCGCCGCCCACCGGCACGCCGCGCAGAAGGCGCGAGCCGCCCAGGAAGCGATGGACGCGGCGACGTCCGCCGTGACGGCGGCACAAGACGCGCGCCGCCAGAGCGACGCCAAAGAGGTGGCGCTAAAGCGCCTGGCGGCGGCAGCGGAGGCGAGCACCCACTACAAGCTCCGCGAGGCCGCCACCGCCGCCATGGCGACCCTCGAGATCGAGAACTACTGGACGGCGCGAGCGATCGGTGAATGGGCGGTATACGACGCCGAGGCGGCGTGCGCCGCCGCTTCGGAGGAAAGCCGGGCGTTGCTCGCGCTCCGCGCCGCCGAGGACGGCGCAGCACTGGAGGCGCAGCGCGCAGCGGCGGCGCAGCGGCGCCGCCTGGACGCCGAGGCCGCCGCCGTCACAACGCTGGAGCTCGCCAACCACTGGGCGGCCCAGGACCACGGCGAGTGGGAACAGTACGACGCGGCCGTGGCGGCCTGGAAGGAAGCCTCTGACATGTTCGCAGTGCGCGCGGCCGCGGAGGCTGCCACGGCCGCGGCCAGCCTCGCAGCGGCGGAGGCCGAGTCCGTAAAAGCGGGCCGCGCCGCCGCGAGGGCCGCGGCGGCGCACCAAGACCTCGAGGCGGCCTCAACGCGCACCGCGGCGGCGCTTGGGCGCGCCGAGGCGGCGAGGGCCGACCTCGAGGCGGCGGCCGAAAGCCGCCGCCGCGCGGTCGAGACCCTATCCTGGTGGAAGGTGGCGGCGACCCGCGCGCGAGCCGCCGAAGCGGCGCGCGCCGACGCCGCGGGCG
>JBEIVK010000742.1:0-2318 GCA_040373935.1 Alphaproteobacteria bacterium | reverse complement strand
CGGGCGGGGCCACCGCGCCAGGGACCGAAGGCGGCGGCCCGAAGGGCCGGTGCAAGCGGCCGAAGGCCGCGCGGCACGGAGCGGCGGCGCCGCGACCCGCCGGAGAGACCCGGTGCCGGCCGGAGGCCGGCAGGCGCCCCACGCCGACCGAGAACGAACGGCTGCCGCCGGTTGTCGGGCGATCAGCCGGTGGGGCGGGCGGCGCGGGCGATGGCGGCGATGGCGGCGGCGCGATCGGGGGCGCCGAAGACGGCGCTTCCGGCGACAAGGCAGGTTGCACCGGCCTCAGCGAAACGCCAGGCGTTGTCGGGCTTGACACCGCCGTCGACCTGGAGGACGGCCGCGGGGTTGCGGGCGTCGAGGGCGGCGCGCAGGCGGGCGATCTTGGGGAAGACCCGCTCGATGAGGCCCTGGCCGCCGAAGCCGGGGTTGACCGACATGACGAGCACGAGGTCCACGACGTCGAGGACGTAGTCGAGCACGGACTCGGGCGTGTGCGGGTTGAGGGCGACGCCCGCCTTCTTTCCGTGGGCGTGGATGAGCTGGAGCGTGCGGTCGAGGTGGGGGCAGGCCTCGGCGTGCACGGTGATGACATCGGCCCCGGCGGCGGCGAAAGCGGGCACGTAGGCGTCGGGCTCGACGATCATGAGGTGGCAGTCGAGGACTTGCCGGGTGTGGGGCCGGATGGCGGCGACGACGGGGGCGCCGATGGTGAGGTTGGGGACGAAGCGGCCGTCCATGACGTCGACGTGGAGCCAGGGCGCGGTGGCGACGGTGGCGACCTCGGCGCCGAGGCGGGCGAAGTCGGCGGAGAGGATGGAGGGGGCGACGAGGGGCACGGGGGCTCCGGGACAGGGGCCGGCGGTCAGGCGAGGCGGTCGCCGGGGGCGAGGCGGGCGCCGCGGGCAAAGGCGGGGCCGTCGCGCCGGGGCTTGCCGGGGGCCTGCACGGTGAGGAGGGCGAGGGCGCCCTCGCCGCACGCGACGACGAGGAGAGGGTCGACCGACAAGAGGGTGCCCGGCGGGGCCTCGCCCGGGACGACGCGCGACTCCCACACCTTGAGGGCCTCGCCGCGGAAGGGCGCGAAGGCGCCGGGCCACGGGTCGGTGCCCCGCACGCGGGCGTGCAGGGCTGCGGCGGGCGCGGCGAAGTCGAGGCGGCCGTCGTCTTTGGTGAGCGGCGGCGCCAGGGTGATGCCGTCGGCGGGCTGGGGCACGGGCACGGCGCCGGCGGCGACGAGGGCGAGGGTGTCGACGGCGGCGGCGGCGCCGAGGTGCGAGAGGCGCTCCCAGAGCGCGGGGCCGGACTCGTCGGGGCCAATGGCCACGGCGCGGGAGAGGTAGAGGTCGCCGGCGTCGAGGGCCTCGACCATGCGCTGGGTGCAAACACCGGTTTCGGCGTCACCGGCGATGAGGGCGCGCTGGATGGGCGCGGCGCCGCGGTGGCGCGGCAGAAGGCTCGCGTGCACGTTGACGCAGCCCAACCGCGGGGCGGCGAGCAGGGCGGGCGGGAGGATGCGGCCGTAGGCCACCACGAGGGCGACGTCGGCCTGGGCCTCGTGCACGAACCAGTCGTGGAACGGGCCGCTGCGGACGGCCTTGGGCTGCCGCACGGGGATGCCGAGGGCCCGCGCCCGGACGACCGTGGGCGGGCTCTGCAAGAGCTGGCCGCGGCCCTGAGGCTTGTCGGGCTGGGCGACGACGGCGATGACCTCGTGGCCGGCGGCCACGACGGCGTCGAGGGCGGGGACGGCGAAGGTGGGCGTCCCCATGAAGATCACGCGCATCCGGAGGGCTAACCGGGCGGCGCGCCGGGGGCCGGCGCGAGGGCGACGCTGTCGAGGACGAAGGTGGCGGGGCGGGCGACGGCGCGGCGCTCGGTCAGCGCGTCGCGGAGGCCCGCGCCGGGCAAGGCGAGGCGGCATTCGAGCAGCGCGCCGGGGGCGGCCGGAGCGGCGAGGGGGAAGCGCAGGGTCGCGGGCCCGCTGGCCGGCGGAGACTGGGCGGGGCCGGCCGACGCGCCCTCACAGGTGGCCGCGACGGCCAGCGCGGGGTCTGCCCCGGGCGCACGGGCCAGCGTGACCTCGAGCATGCCGGCGCCCTCCGCGCCGGCCCGCAGGAAAAACCCAATCTCGCTCCCCATTCCGAGACCTCGGTAGCCCCGAGAAGGGTCCCCCTCCACCCCGCCGAAGATCCACTGCGCCTCGGCCGCCGGCCCGCGCCCCTCGCGGCCCGACAGGCGGGGGCCGAAGCCGGCCGCCAGCGCGTCGAGGCGCGCCTGCTGCTCGCCGGCGAGCGCCTCCTGGCGCGCGCGGTGGG
>JBEIVK010000899.1:0-1771 GCA_040373935.1 Alphaproteobacteria bacterium | reverse complement strand
TCCGGGCGCGGCCCCCTCCGGCGCCAGCCCCGCCGTCGTCGTCGCCATCTCGCCCGCCGGCTGCGCGGCCGCCGAGGCCCGCGCCGTCACTTTCTACGGCCTCGACGTCAACCAAGACGGCGTGCCCGACGTCGATCCCCTCGCCACCGCGCGCGAGATCGCCCCGGCCCCGGGCGCGTCTACCCCGGACGTCGCTGCCCCTGCCGATGCCGCCGCGCCCGCCGATGCCGCTGCCCCCCGCGGGGCGGACGGCCGCCCCCTCTCCGCCGACGAGCAGCGCGAGCTGCGCTCCCTCCAGGCCCGCGACGCCGAGGTGCGCGCCCACGAGCAAGCCCACGCGGGCGCCGGCGGCGGCCACACCGGCGCCATCTCCTACACCTACCAGGTCGGGCCGGACGGCCGCCGCTACGCCATCGGCGGCAGCGTGCCCATCGACATCCGGCCCGCCGGCTCGCCCGAGGCCACCGTCGCCAAGGCCCAGCAGATCCGCGCCGCCGCCCTCGCGCCGGGCGACCCGTCCCCCGCCGACATCGCCGCTGCCGCCGCCGCGTCCCGCATGGAGGCCGACGCCCAGGCCCGCTTGCGCGCTGCCGCCGACGGCGCGGCCGGCCCCTCCGGGGCGGCGCCCGCTCCGGGCACCCTCCCTGCCGCCCCCTGAGCCGAGGTGCCCGTGTCTCCCGCCCTCCGCGCCTTGTTCGTCGAGTACGCCGCCGACCACCAGCACCCCACCAACCGCCTCCTCCACAAGTTCGGCGTCCCGCTCATCACGTTTCACATCCTCGCCATGCTCGACTGGGTGCGCCTGCTCCCGCTCGGCGACACCGGCCTGCACCTCAGCCTCGCGTGGCCCTTCGCCGCCGCCGTGCTCGCCTGGTACCTCCGCCTCGACGCCCGCCTCGCGCTCGGCATGGCCGTCTTTGGCGTCGCCTGCCTCCTCCTCGCGCCCTTCACCCCCGCGTGGCTCGTCGTGGCCATCGCGGTCGTCGCCTGGGCCGGCCAGCTCGTGGGCCACGGCGTCTACGAGAAGCGCTCCCCCTCGCTCACGCGCAACTTCCTCCAAATCCTGGTCGGCCCCCTGTTCGTGCTCGCCCTCCTCTCCGGGCGCCTGCGCGGCCAGGCCCTCGACGCCCCCGCGCCTGCGGTGTAAGGGGCGGCGAGCCGCGGGCGCCCGGGTGGCGGGGTGCGCGCGTTCTGCCCCTGTAGCTCAGCCGGATAGAGCATCGACCTTCTAAGTCGAGGGCCGCCCGTTCGAGTCGGGCCAGGGGCGCCACGTTGGTCCTGACGGAACATCGAGAGCGTCGGCTTTGTCGCCGGCGCTCTCGCCTTCGGAGAAGCCCTCGTTCGTGTGGGTCCAACGCCCGCTATCGGCGGCGTCCATCTCGTCGCAGAGGTGTTGGATGCCGCCGTTGTCGAGGGTGAGCCTCAGGTGAATGGCCACCTCGCGGCGCTCGCGGACGGAGATGCCCTCGACGAACGCGAGGATGATCTGGCGCTGGACGCCGAAGGGCAGGCGCTCAAAGCCGCCGCCGCGCTTGCTCCGCAGGCGGCGCAGGAGGGTCAGGTTCCGCTCCAGGGGGACGACGTCGTCCTCGGCCTGCTGGAGGATCTCTGCTTCCTCCTCGATGTCGGCCTTCTTCTGCTGGAGTCGGCGATGATCTGGCGGCACACCGCCGGGTCGAGGCCGTCGCCGCCCCGAGGACGCTGGCGTCACCCGTGGCAATGCCGCGCGGCCCACCTCCCCCGGCGCACGGGCGTGCCCCCCGCTGCGCGG
>JBEIVK010000358.1:0-4565 GCA_040373935.1 Alphaproteobacteria bacterium | reverse complement strand
GTGCGCGGGCGGGCGTGGATCGGGCTGGCCGAGGACGCGCTGCGTCGGGCGGCGGCCGTGGAGATGACGAACGGGCGCCGGGCGGGGAAGCGGCTGCAGGCGCGGGCGGCGCAGATGGGCGCGGCCGAGCAGCACATCCTCGCGGCGGTGCGGACGGGGGAGGCGGAGCACGCGCTGCGCGGGCTGCTGCTGGTGGGCGATGGCTATGTCGCGCTGCACGCCGCGTTGCACGGGGCGGCGCCCCCGCGGCGTCTGGACGCGGCCGGTCAGGAGGCCTTCCGCGCGGCGTTGGGGGCGCAGACGGCGGTGCTTCTGCAGAAGGCCTGGCGCTTTTACGACGAGGGCGTGCAGTTGGCCCTGCGGGTGCAGTGGCAGGGGCCGCCGGCCGCGGAGCTGCGGGCGCGGCGGGATGGGCTGGCCCTCGGCGAGTGAGGGCGCGCGCGCGCCTGGGGGCGGGCCGGATGGCGGGATACGGCGGCGGCGGGAGGCGGGGCGGGCATGGACCTGCATGGGATGCGACCGGAGGACCTCGTCGCCCACCTCGCCGCGCAGGGGGTCGTCGTGGCGTTGCCTGAGGCCCGCCGGGTGCTCGCCTGGGCGCTGAGCCACGGCCACGTCGCGGATGGCCGGGCGCAGCTCGACGGCATGGTGCGGCCGGTGTCGCGGGCCGTGCGCGCGGCGGTCGCGGCGCACACGACGGCGCGGCGGCCAGAGGTGGTCGAGCGGGTGGAGGACGGCGTGGACGGCAGCGTGCGCTACCTGTTCGCGGCCGAAGACGGCGCCCGCTTCGAGGCCGTGCGCATCCCGCTGCACAAGCCTGGGCGCTTCAGCGTGTGCCTGAGCAGCCAGGTGGGCTGCGCGATGGGCTGCGTGTTTTGCGCGACGGGGCGGCTCGGGCTGGCGCGCAACCTGTCGGCGGCGGAGATCGTGGGGGCCTTCTGTGCGGTGCGCGACGAGGCGCCCGGGCGGGTCACGGGGGCGGTGTTCATGGGGCAGGGGGAGCCGCTGCACAACTACGAGGCGGTGATGCAGGCCGCTTCGGTGCTGGCGGATCCAAACGGCGGGCGCATCTCGGCCGACGGCATCACGGTGTCCACGGTGGGGCTGGTGCCGCAGATCCGGCGCTTCACCGCCGAGAGGCGTCCCTTTCGCCTCATCGTCTCGCTGACGTCGGCCCTGCCGGAGCGCCGCGCCGCGCTGCTGCCGGTGGCGGGGCGCATCCCGTTGGAGGAGCTGGCGGCGGCGCTGCGCGCGCACCACGCGGTGTTCCAGGACCGGGTGACGGTGGCCTGGGTGCTGATGGGCGGCGTGAATGACGGGCCGGAGGAGGTCGAGGCGCTGCGGGCGCTGCTCGGAGATGTGCCGTTGCGCGTCAACCTCATCGACGTGAACGACGACCGTCCGGGCGGCGCGCGGCGGGCGACCGCCGCAGAGCGGGCGGCGTTCATGGACGCCTTGCAGGTGCTGCGGGCGCCGGTGGTGCGGCGCTACTCGGTGGGCGCCGCCCAGGCTTCGGCCTGCGGCATGCTGGCGGCGCGGCCGCCGGTCGGGGAGGCGCCCCATGTGGGTTGAGGCGGGCGTGTTTTCTCGGTGGGTCGAGGCCACGCCGCCGCCCTGGCCGCTCGGCCGCGGGGCAGCGCTGATCGCCGCCGAGGAGGACGCCTCGGTGGACGTCGCGGCCACGCTCGGCGCGCTGGACGCGCTGGCCGCCGGCGTGGACTGGGACCCCTGGGCGCCTCTCGAGGTGCGGGTGGAGCGGCTCGTCGGCGCCTTGGCCGGGGACGCCGGGCTGCGCGGGGACGAGGACACCTACGAGGACCCGGCGAACTCGTCGTTGCCGGCGGTGTTGGCGCGGCGCAAGGGGCTTCCCATCCTGCTGTCCGTCATCTACATCGAGGTGGCGCGGCGGCTCGGGTTCGCGCTGGATGCGGTGCCGTTTCCAGGGCACTTCATCGTGGCACCCGCCGAGGCGAAGGGCCGCTTTTTCCTGGATCCCTTCCACGGCGGGCAGGTGCTCGGCGCGGAGACGCTGCGGGCGTGGGCGGCCCAGCGCAACGGCGGCCGGCCCCTCGACGCTGCGGCGTGGGCGGCGGCCACGGCCCCGGCGGACGCTCGGGCGGTCTTCATTCGGATGAACCTCAACTTACGTGCGGCTCACCTGAAGCGCGACGACCCGCGGCGGGCGGCGGCCGCGGCGCGCCGCATCCTCGCGTTGGCGCCGGGAGATCCCGGGGCAGCCCTCGACTTCGCGCAGCTGGTCACGGCCGGCGGCGAGCCGGCGCTGGGGGAGGCGCTGCTTGGCGCGTTCCTCGACGCCCATCCCAACCATCCGTCGGCGGCCCGCGTGCGGGCGGCGTCGCGGCGCCCCGTGGGCTCGGCATGAACACGCCTCTCGACGCCGCGCTGCGGCGCGCCTTGCTGGATGCGGTGGGCCGCGCCTGGCGGGCCTTCAACACGGACCTGTTCGACGGCGTGATGCGCCCGCCGGTGCTGCGCCTGGATTCGACGTCCCACCTGCTCGGGCGCTGGGTGTCGTCAGACCGCGCGCTGGCCCTCTCGGAGTCCCTCGTCGTCTCGCGGCCCTGGCCCGAGGTGATGGAGGTGCTTCGGCACGAGATGGCGCATCAGTACGTCGACGAGGTGCTCAAGGTGCGCGACGAGCCGCCGCACGGCCCGCGCTTCCGGTCCGTCTGTGCCCTCCGCGGCATCGACGCGCGCGCCGCCGGCACGCTCGACGTCTCGTCGGACGCCCCTGACGCGCCGGCAGCCGACCAGGCGCGCGCGCTGCGCAAGATCCAGCGCTTGCTCGCGCTGGCCGGCAGCGCCGAGCCCCACGAGGCGGAGTCGGCGATGGCCGCCGCCCAGCGCCTGCTGCTCAAGCACAACATCGACCTCGCGGCCCAGGTGGCCGAGGGCCCGGCCTATGTCACGCGGGCGGTCGGCACGCCGGCCTTGCGCCTGCCGGCGTGGGAGCGGATCCTGAGCGGGATCCTCACCGGGCACTTCTTCGTGTTCGGTGTGTACGTCCCGGCCTACCTGCCGCTGCGCGGCGAGACGGGCACGGTGCTGGAGATCACCGGCACCCCCGAGAACGTGGAGATCGCCGTCTGGGTGCACGGCTTCCTCGTCGAGACGGCGGAGCGCGGCTTCCAGCGGGCGCGGGCGGGCGGCCTTCCCGGCCGCGAGCACCAGCGCTACTTGGCTGGCGTGATGAGCGGCTTCGCCCGGAAGCTGCGTGAGCAGTCCGCGGTGGCCCAGGAGGAGGGACTCGTGTGGCTGGGCGATGGGCGCTTGGATTCGTGGGCCGGGCTCCGCTACCCGCATCTCCGCCGCGGGCGTGGCGTGCGCGTGCGCATGACGGAGGGCTGGACCGAGGGGGTGCGTGCCGGCGGGGAGATCATCCTGCACAAGCCGATCGTCGGGGATCGCGGCGGACGCGGCGGACTGCTCGGCGGCTGAAGCCCGCGCTGCAACACGCGGGGCGCAGCCCCCGTACACTTCGCACGGGAGACTCCATGGCCACCGATCTCGCACCCGCGCCTGCGCCCTCCAAGGACGACCGCGTGCTCGCCGCCGTGGCGCACGGCCTCACGTTCGTGGAGGGCGGCATCCTCGGGCCGTTGGTGCTCTACTTTGCCAAGAAGGATGAGAGCCCGTTCATCGCCTTTCATGCGTTGCAAAGCGTATACTTCGGGCTGTTGATGGTGTCCCTCATCGTGCTGGGTACTTTTCTGCTCTGTGGGGCCGGCTTGGTGCTGGTGGTGCCGTACCTGGTGTTTGAGGTGTTGGCAGCCATCAAGGCCCACGAGGGCGAGTGGTACAAGCTCCCGATCGTGGGGGATCTGGCCTACGCCCGCCACCACCCCTGACGCGCGAGCCTCGGCTCAGGCGGCCCGCGCGGCCTGGGCCGCCTGAATGAGCGCGCACGCCGCTTGGCGCGCGCCCTCGGTGACGTCGATCCCGCCGAGCATGCGCGCCAGCTCTTCTTGCCGGGCGGCGGCGTCCAGCGCGACGATGGCCGAGCACGTACGGCCGCCCGACACCTCTTTCTGCACGCGGAAGTGCCGGGTGGCGTAGGCCGCCACCTGCGGCTGGTGCGTGATGCAGAGGACCTGGTGATGCGCGCCGACGGCGTGCAGCTTGCGGCCGATGGCCTCGGCCACTGCCCCGCCGACCCCGGTGTCCACCTCGTCGAAGACATAGGTGCCGACCGGCCCGATGCCGGCCAGCACGCGCTTGGTGGCGAGCAGGGCCCGCGAAAGCTCGCCGCCCGAGGCCACGCGACCCAGCGGCCGCGGCTCTTCGCCCGGGTTGGGCGCGATGAGGAACTCCACGCGGTCCTGGCCGGTGGGGCCGAGGGCCTTCGGGCCGTCGTGGCTGGCGACCGCGATGTGCACCCGGGCGCCCCCCATCCCGAGAGAGGCCAGCTCCCCGGAGATGGCGGCTCCCAGGGCGTCCGCCGCCGCGGTGCGCGCCTGGGACAGCCCCGCCGCCACGGCGCGGGCCGCCGACTCCCGGGCGGCCGCCGTGCGCTCGGCGTCCTCAACCCCCGCCTCGGCCGCGGC
>JBEIVK010000445.1:0-3869 GCA_040373935.1 Alphaproteobacteria bacterium | reverse complement strand
GGCGCCCGCGCCGGCCGCCCCGGTCGGGGGCCCTGCGCCCAGCCCGGCGCGGCGGCTCCTGCCGGTGATGGCTGGGCTCGGGTGTGTCCTGCTGCTGGGGGTTGTCGCGATCGTGGGCGGCGCCGCCTACGTTCTCGTCACGCCGGGGGCGCCGGTGGCCTGCTGGGCGACGGGTCGGTGGCCGATGCGTCGGCCGAGGCCCCTGCCGCCGCCGAGGGGCCGGCGGCGGCCGAGGCGCCGTCCTTGGCCGAGGCGCCCTCGCTGGCGGAGGCCCCGCCTGCGGGGGAGGCGCCGTCCTTGGCCGAGGCGCCGTCCTTGGCCGATCCGCCGTCTGCGGGCGCGGCCCCGGCTGCGGGCGGTGGCAGTCCTGCCCTGGTCTTCCGCTCGGCGGCGGCGGGCACCGCCCGCATCAAGGTCCAGTGTGACGCCACCTCCGCCCAGGGCACCGCGGAGGCCGTGGTCGCGCTCCCCTCGGCCGGGAAGTGCACGGTCACGGCCTACATGGAAGACCGCAACCGCCGCAACGCCGTCGTGGACAAGCCGGGCGCCGGTGTGTTCGTCTGCTTCGCCGGCGACGCGGACGTCTGCGCGCCGGAGTAGCCGTGGTGGTCGTCACCGGAATGGGGGTCGTCTCGGCGGCCGGGGTGGGCGCCGCGGCGCTCTCCGAGGCCCTGGCCGCGCACCGGTTCTGCGGCAGCCCCGCCGGCTCGGCCCTCCCGGTGCAGCAGGTCGCGCGGGTGCCGGTTCCCGTGCCGGTCCACCCCGACTTCCCGGACGACCGCAAGGCCGCGCTGGCGTTTCTGGCGCTCGACGAGGCGCTCCAAGACGCCGGCCTCACCGGGCCCGCGGCGCCGTGGCCCCACCCCGCTTCGCGCAGCGTGTTCCTCGGCACGGGGCTCAGCTCCGTCACCCCGGACGAGCTGGAGCAGGACCTGTTCCCGTTCCTGGTGGATGGCCGCTTCGACCGCGACGCGATGGCCCGCGACGTGGACCCCTCCCGCCCGGCGCCGCGCCGCCACCTGCCCGGCCGCGTCACCGCCGCCGTCGCGGCGCGGGTCGGGGCCGAAGGGCCCTGCGGAACGAGCTTCTCGGCCTGCGCCGCCGCCGCGATGGCCATCGGCGACGGTTTGGACGCCATCCGCAGCGGGCGCGCCAGCGTCGCCATCGTCGGTGGCCACGACGCGATGATCCACCCCCTCGGCATGCTGTCCTTCGTCGTGCTCGGCGCCCTGTCGCCCACGGCCTGCCGGCCCTTCGATCTCGGCCGCGATGGCTTCATGATCGGCGAAGGCGCAGCGTTCTTCGGGCTCGAGTCGGCGGAGCGGGCCGCGGCCCGCGGGGCCCGGGCCCGCGCCGTGCTCTGTGGGGCCGGCACCTCCGCCGACGCCTGGAACGCGACGGCACCGCACCCCGAGGGCGCGGGCGCCGAGGCCGCCATGCGGCGCGCGCTGGCCGACGCCGGGCTCCACCCGGCCGACATCGGCTACCTCAACGCCCACGGCACCGGCACCCCGCTCGGCGACGCCGCCGAGGTCGCCGCCGCGCGGCGCGTCTTCGGCGACGCCCTGCCCATCTCCTCCATCAAGGGCGCCGTCGGCCACACCATCGCGGCGGCCGGGGCCGTCGAGGCGGCCGCGTGCATCCTCGCGATGGAGGGCGGCTTTCTGCCGGGGACCGTCGGCCTCGCCACGCGGGACCCCTCCCTGCCCGGCGCGCTGCTCACCGGCCCCGTCGCCGCGCGCCCGCGCCACGTCATCAGCAACTCGTTCGGGTTCGGCGGGCAGAACGCCTCACTCGTCTTCGGCCGCCCCCCTGGAGCCCTGGCATGAAGGTCCCCGTCCTCCTCTCCGGCGGCCGCCCGGTCGTCATCGTCGGGGTCGGCCTGCTCTGCCCCGCCGGCATGGGCGCCGCCGCGCTGGCGCCGGGCCGCCCCGGCGCGGTCCCCGGCTTCTCCGCCCGCGACCACATCGCCGACCGCAAGGCCCTGAAGCTGATGACCCGCGCGGTGCAGCTCGGCGTGTCCGGCGTCGGCCTCGCCCTCGCCGCCGTGCCCGGCTGGGACGCCACGCCCCCGGCCCGCCGCGCGCTCTACGTCGGCGCGAGCCCCCAAGCGGGAGACCCGGACGATCTCCAGCCGGCCCTGACGGCCGCCACCGGCCCGGATGGGTTCTCGCTCGCCCGCTTCGCGGACGCCGGCGTGCCGCTCATCCACCCGCTCTGGCTCGTGCGCGGGCTCTCCAACAACGTCCTGGGCTTCGCCTCTGCGATCTGGGATCTGCAAGGCACCAACGCCAACTACTGTGATGGCCCCGCCGGCGGCTGGGCGGCCCTGCACGAGGGCGCCCACGCGGTCGCCGAAGGCCGCGCGGATCTCTGCATCGCAGGCGGGGCCGACGCCCTGGTCGAGGCCGGGCCGCTGCTGGGCGTGGCGGGCGGCGAGGGCGCGGCCTTCGTCGTCTTCGCCCCCGGCACCGGCGAGGGGGCGCCGGTCTCCCTCCACCCCGCCGCGCACGTGGATCCGTCCGGCGAGCTCGGCGTACTCGGCGCGGCAACGGGCCCGGTCGCCGTCGCCCGCGCGTTGTTGGCCCGCGCCGGGGCCTGATCCCGCGCGCGCTTGACACAACGCGCACCGCGGCCGGGCCGCGGGTCCCCAACCGTCCGCGCTACACTCTGCGCGCTGACCCGAATCCGAGGAACCACCGATGACCCCGCTCCCCGCGCCCGCTGGCCTGCTCACCGCCGACACGCTCGACTCCGCCGACCCGGCGATCTGGGACAAGGTGCGCGGCGCGTTCGCGGAGGCCCTCGGGCTCGACGAAGACGAGGTGCAGCTCGACTCTCGCATCATCGAGGAGCTGGGCGCCGAGTCTCTCGACTTCCTGGACATCGCCTTCCGCCTCGAGCGCGCCTTCGACATCAAGATCCCCCGCGGCGGCATCGAGTCCACCGCCCGGAGCGATCTCGGCGAGCAGGCCTACGAGGTCAACGGCGTGCTCACCGACGCCGCCCGCACCCGGCTGCTGGAGGCGATGCCCGAGGTCCCGGCCGACGAATTCCGGCCCGGCCTGAAGGTCAGCGAGGTGGCCGAGCTGTTCCGCGTCGCCACCTTCTACAACCTCGTGGTGCACCTCCTCGCGGAGAAGGCCCGCGCCTGAGCATGGCGCCCCCGCGCTTCGCCTTCCTGGTGCACCCGCTGACGCCGGTGCACCGCCGGGTGTTGGGCCTGCGCATCGGGGCGCCTGGGCTCCTGTTCGGCCAACGCGACGGCGGAGACCCTTTTGACGTGCGCCGCGTGGCCCGGCTCGGCATCCCCGGCATCGTGGATGGCGTGGTGGTGAGCACGGCCCTCACGCCCGACGAGCTGCTGGCGGACCAAGACCGCGCGCTCACCCGCCTGCTGCGCGCGGTGGGCCTGGCCCGGGCCGACGGCCCGCTCGCCGCGGTCGGCCTGGGCGCGCTGAACGCCGTCGTCGCCGGGCGCGGCACCGCGCTGGCCGAGCGCGTCCCGGAGACCGTCACCACCGGCGGCGCCGCGACCGCCTGGGCCCTCACCGAGAACACCCTCCGCGTCTGCGAAGCCCGCGGCACCGCCGGCCCCGTCGCGGTCATCGGCAGCCGCAGCCCGGTCGGGGGCGCCGTCGCCGCCTTGCTCGTCGAGGCGGGCCTCGCGGTGCGGGTGGATCACCCGAAGGCCCTGCGCGGCCTCGCCGCCGAGCCCTGCGATGGCCCCGCGGACGCCGCGGCCGGGGCGCCCGTCGTGGTCGGCGCGGGCCCCACCGGCAGGAGGCCAAGCCAGTCCGGCCGAGTGCGCGGCCGAGGCCCGCCAGCGCCAAGGCGGGACAGGTCGGTGGGGACGGTGAAGAGGGCAG
>JBEIVK010000128.1:0-8706 GCA_040373935.1 Alphaproteobacteria bacterium | reverse complement strand
GTGCGGGTGGGGTGTCCGGGCCGTGGATCGGCCCACCCGCAGGGTGCGGGTGGGGTGTCCGGGCCGTGGATCGGCCCACCCGAGGGGTGCGGGTGGGGTGTCCGGGCCGTGGATCGGCCCACCCGAGGGGTGCGGATGGGGTGTCCGGGCCGTGGATCGGCCCACCCGAGGGGTGCGGGTGGGGTGTCCGGGCCGTGGATCGGCCCACCCGCAGTGCTGGTTCCTGACACTCGGCCGGGGCCGTTCCTGAAACTCTGGCCTGGTCGGGAGCGTCCCCTGCGCGGGCCGCGGCGTCGAGGTCGAGGTGCTTGGTGCGGGAGCTGGGACCGTCCATGAGGACGAGGCGTCCGCGCACAGGGGCATCCCGCCGAAGGCGACGACGGGGCTCGAGCAGCGCGCTCGTGCTTCCCGGCGACGATGCGGACGCGATCGCGGTGGAGGTAGAGCGGCCCGGGGAGCCCCGCGGCTTCGGGCGGCATCCGGTCGGTGTGGCCGTCGTAGACGACCTCGGCGGTCGGTCCGACGGAGACGGGGAACCGCAGCGCGCCACGGGGACCGGAGGGCGCGGCGCAGCCGCGGTGCGCCGGCGGCGCACGGAGCGCGGACGCGCGACCCCGGAGGGGACCGGGTGCCCGGCCGGCACGGCCGGGCAGGCGCCCCGGGCCGGCCGAATCAGCCCTCGCGGACGAGGATGAAGTAGTGGTCGAGGGCCTTCTCGACCTTGTAGGCGGCGCCGATGGAGACGCGCTGGGAGACGGGGCGCATGTAGTCGCGCGTTTTGTTGTAGACGAAGAACTGGAGGCCGGAGGAGTTGGGCACGACGCGGGGCCAGCCGGCGGGGACGGCGCCGTCGGGGACCTGGAAGTAGTCGACGACGAGGGGGCCGCGCTCGACCCAGGCGGCGTCGCGGCCGGCGGTCTCGATGAGGACGAAGCAGCCGGGGCCGATGAGGGGGCGGCTGGCGCCCTCGTTGTAGCCGAAGAGGCGCCGCGTGCCGTCGCCGGGGCGGGCGAAGCGCTTCTCGAAGAAGCGGAAGGTGGAGGGGAGCGGCAGGGTGTTCTTGCCGTGGTGGATGACCTCGGTGACGGCGGGCACGGCGTCAGGGACGAAGTGCGCGATGTCGAGGGGGAGGCCGGCCATGCGCTGGTAGAGGGCGCGCTGGCCTGCGCGGTCCAGGGAGAAGGCCTCGGCCTTGCAGGCGTCGAAGTCGAGGGCGTCGAGGTGGGCGGCGATCTCGGCGGGCGAGGCGCCGCCCTGGACGAGGGACGCGAGGGTGGGGCTGCTCATGCGGGGGCGCCGGGGCTGGGGATGGGAGCGGTCTCGCGCCACGCGTGGGCGGCGAGGAGGGCGAGGCGGTCGTGCTCGGCGTCGGGAAGGCTGGGGAAGGCCTGGGCCAGCGCCTCGCGGGTGTCGGTGGCGCTGCCGTGGACCGCGGCCGTGAGCTCGGCGACGCGGTTGGCGAGGCCGACCGCGGTGGGGAGATCGATGCGCGAGAGGCGGCCGCGGAGGTTGTCTTCGTGGGCGCCGACGGCGTGGATGATGTCGAGGGGCAGGCCCCACAGCTCGAGCAGGAACGCGCCGGCGTCGGCGTGGGTGCAGCCGAGGCGGGCGCGCTCGGCGGCGAGCATGGTGTCGGGGGTGGCGGGAGGGCCGCGGAGGAGCTCGGCCATGGCGTCGGGCAGGGCGGCGGCGAGGGCGAGGGCGCCGACGTCGTGGAGGAGCCCGGCGGTGACGGCGGAGGCGTGGTCGTCGCCCGGGCGAAGGCTGCCGGCGAGGTTGGCGACGACGAAGGCGTGGCGCTGCATCGCGGCGACGTCGAGCCCCGGCGGGAGGCGATGCCGGCCGAACACCTGGAAGACCTCGGCGCTCAGCACGAGCTTGCGGAGGAGGTCCAGGCCGATGAGGTGCAGGGCGTCCGAGGTGGTGACGACGCGGCGCGGCAGGAAGAAGCAGGCGGAGTTGGCGAGCTGAAGGACCTTGGCGGTGATCGCCGGGTCCTTGTCGACGATGGTGGCGATGCGGGCGACGGAGGCGCGCGGGTCGGTCATCGCGTCGGAGAGGGCGAGGTAGACGTCGGGCGCGGTGGGCAGGGCGTCGATGCGCGCGAAGGCGCGGCCGATGGTGGTCTCGCGGATCTGGCCGCGGACGGAGCGGGCGCGTTCGAGGTGGGGCTTCAGCTCTTCGTAGGCGCAGGGCTTGCTGAGGACGAGGTGCGCGACGGGCAAGGCGCGCGACATCGTCGTGCGGTCCATGTGGCCGGAGAGCACGATGCGGATGGTGTCCGGCCAGCGGCGGCGGACCTCGCCCAACAGCGCCGCGCCGTCCATGCCGGGCATGCGCATGTCCGTGACCACGACGTCGGCGGGGCGGGCGGCGAGAGCGGCGAGGGCGGCGTTGGCGTCGATCGCGGTGGCGCAGGTGACCTCCGCCGCGCGGTCCAGGCGCACGCGCGCGGAGAAGGCGTCGAGGATTTCGCGCTCGTCGTCGACGAACAAGACGTGGAGACTCACGCGGGGGCCTCGGGGCGCGGGGTGGGCGGCTCGAGCGGAAGGACGAGCGTGAAGGTGGTGCCCTCGCCGGGCGTGGTGGTGAAGTGGATGGTGCCGTGGTGGCCGTCGACCACGATGGCGCGCGCGACCGAGAGGCCCTGCCCGGTGCCTCGCCCGGGCTCGCGGGTGGTGAAGAAGGGCTCGAAGACGCGGGGTTGGATCTCGGGGGCGATGCCGACGCCGTCGTCGTGGATGTCGATGGCGACGCCGCGGGGCACGGCGCGGGTGCGGACGGTGACGCGGCCCGGGCGGCCGCTGTCGGCGACGGCCTGGGCGGCGTTGTCGAGCAGGTGGAGCAGCGCGACGCCGATCTCGGCGCCGTGGGCGCGCACGGGCGGCAGGGGCTCCAAGTCGGCGTGGACCTCGGCGACGGCGCGCACCGTGGGCCCCGCGAGCTGCAACGCGCCGCGGACGATCTCGTTGACGTCGGAGGGGACGGGGCGGCCCCAGCCGGGATGGGCGAAGACCTGCATGGCGCGCACGATGTCGGCCATGCGGGTGGCGCCGCTGACGGTGCGGGCGACGGCGCGCTCGACCTCGTCGAGCAAGGCGGCGGTGTCGACCTCTTCTTCGCGGGCGCGCATGGCGGCGACCGCCACGGGCAGCACGGGCTCGGCGGCCGCCCCGAGGCGGCGCCAGCCGTCGAGCAGCGCGCGGATCTCGGTGACCGCGGACTCGAGCAGGGAGGCGCTGTCGCGGATGAACTGGATGGGGCTGTTCATCTCGTGGGCGACGCCGGCGGCGAGCTGGGCGACGGCGCGCAGGTGAGGGTCCGGGGCGGCCGGGTCTGGCGCGAGGGCGGCGGCGTCGGGGGCCCGCCGCAGCACGAGGACGGTGCCGCCGTCGGAGAGGGGCGCGGCGTGCATCCACACGGCGACGACCGCGCCGACGCGGGTGCGGAGGGCGTGCTCCATGCGCACGGGGCCGGCGAGGGGGCCGTCGGCCCACGGGAGGGGGCGGAACGGCGAAAAGAGGGCGCCGGCGTCCATGCCGATGACGCTGGGGAGCGGGCGCTCGACGAGGGCGGCCGCGGCGCGGTTGGCCTCGCGCACCTCCCCCGTGGCGCCGAGGCGCACGACGGCCTCGGCGCTGAGGCCGAGCAGGACCGGCCAGGCATCGCCTGGGGTGGCCGGAGCGGGGGGAGCGGACGTCAAGGGGAGGCGAGGGTGCCCGCGTCGGGCGTGGCGGCGTTGGCCGCGGCGGTGGTGGCGTCGGCGCTGCCCACCGCGAAGCCGTTGAGGCTCAGGAAGTCGAGGCGGATGCGGCCGGCCCCGCCGTCCCCGCCGTAGTTGCCGGAGACGGCGGCGCTCTCGGCGCCGAGGCCGCCGACGGCCGAGAGGGTGGCCGCGGCGAGCGAGAGCTCGTTGGAGACCAGGTAGATGGAGCCGCCGGCCCCGCCGCCGCCCGAGCCAGCCTCGGAGGCGGCCGCGCGGGCGCAGTAGTCGTTGAGCGCGCCGCAGCCGCGGGCGCCGTCCACGCCGCCGACGTCCACGGCGCCGTCGACGTTGAGCACCCGGCCGCGGATGAAGACGATGCCGCCGCCGTTGCCGCCCGCGCCGCCGATGCCGCGCTCGCCGGCGGTGTCGAGGGCGCCCGCACCGCCGCCGCCGCCGAAGTAGAGGCGGTTCATCAGGTCGTTGCCCTCGGTGCTGCCGCCCGCGCCGCCGCTGTGGAAGTCGGCGTCGCCGCTGGTGCCGGTGGTGCCGTGGCCGCCGCCGCCGCCGCTGCCGGTGCAGTCGGAGCACGCCGCGGCCGTGGCGCCGCCGCCGCCGCCGCCGTTTTGGGAGGCGAGAATGGACTTGTCCCCGCGACCTTCGATGCCGTAGCCAGCGCGGCCGGAGCTGTCGAAGAGGGTGTTCTCGTCGCCGCCCTCGTAGCCGGCGCCGCGGGCGTCGATGGTACCGGTGATGTCCACCGTGCCGGTGGCCAGGAAGGCCACGACGCCGCCGCAGTCGCCGTCGAAGGGGCCGGCCGTGAGGCGCCCCGTGAGGGTGAAGTCCGTGAACTGCGGGACGCGGACGAGCGCGACGCTGTGGCCGGCCAGGGCCGTGTTGTCGGGGCCGAAGGCGGTGGTGACCTCGTCTACGAGGGTGACCTCCCCCGCGCCGACGGCGGCGACCTCGCTCAGAAGGGAGTTGCCCACCTGGTCGAACTCGCTGCGGCGCCCCTGGAGACTGATGACGAGCACGGCATCGCCGGGGGCGAAGGCGGTCGGGTCGTCCACGGTGGCGACGCTGCCGGCGAAGGAGAGGACCTTGGTGCAGGCACCGCCGATGTCGGTGAAGGTGGCGTCGGCGAAGGTGCCGGCGCCGTCGATGCCGGTGCCGAAGAGCAGGCCCTCGTCGATGGCGCCGTCGCAGTCGTTGTCCTGGCCGTCGCCGATGCCGGTGCCGGCCCCGCCGTCCTCGGGGGCATCGGGGGCGACCGCGGCGTCGCTGTCGTCGCAGTCGAGGTCGTTGCCGACGCGGCCCGGCGGGCGGGCGCACGCGAGGGATTCGTCGGACGGATCGCCGTAGCCGTCGCCGTCGGCGTCGGCGTACCAGGGGCTGACCTCGAACTCGGACGGGTCGTCCACGATGCCGTTGCAGTCGTTGTCGGCAAAGTCGCACACCTCCACGCCGCGCGGGTGCACGGCGGCGTCGGCGTCGTCGCAGTCGCCGTTGAGCTGCGTGGAGTGCGTGTCGCTGGGGAGGCAGGCCTCGGTGCCGGAGGCGTCGTCGCCGAAGCCGTCGCCGTCCGTGTCGGTGAACCAGAGGGTGGTGAGGCCCTCGTCCACCGTGCCGTCGCAGTTGTTGTCCTTGGCGTCGCAGCGCTCGACGTTCTCCGGGTGGACCGTCGGGTCGGCGTCGTCGCAGTCGGCCCCGGACGCCCAGCCATCGTTGTCGGCGTCTTCGCCGCCCGTGTCGTCGCCGGTGCCACCGCCGTCCTTGCCGGAGCAGCCGAGGCCGGTGACCGCGAGCGCGAGGGCGATCAAGGACAAGAACGGCGAGATGCGCATGGAAGCCTCGGAGGATCGGGGACGCGAAGCCCCCTATTCTACACAGGCGGGGCGGCGCCACGCAGAGGCTGGATCCGGGAGGCTCCGGGGGTCCGCGCTTGACGCCGGGCCGCGGCCGTGCTTGGATGCCAGGGCCATGCGCGTCGCCTCGCTCTCCTCGCTCGCCCTGCCCGTCGCCTGCGCGCCCAGCGTGGCGCCGGTCGCCCCGCCGGGTGAGGGCGGCGCGGTCGCGGCAGGGGCGCCGGCCGCGGCAGGGGCGCCGGCCGTGGCCGCGGCGGGCACCCCGCGCATGAGCCCGGACGGTCGGGTCTTCACCTGCGTCGCCGATTCCGCCTCTCCCACGCGCGGCGTCTGGTCGGTGTTTGGCAACGCCGACATCCCCGATTCTCCGCCCGACTGCCAGCCGGGCACCGCCGAGTCTCGCTTCTACGACCCCGGGGCGGCGCCCGCGGCGGCGTCGGGCGCGCCGTCCGCCCCCTGCGCCGTGGGCTGGCTCGGGCTGGTCCCGGGCGATCACCCGACGCCCTTCGCGGGGATGGTCGCCGAGGCCAACCGCACCGTGCTGGCCGGGGCCAGCGCCATCGTCGTGCACAGCCGCGGGGATGGCGGCACCTACCGCCTGGAGATCACGGACGAGGGCTACGCACGAAACGCCGCCGGGCGCGGCTGTCGGGACCGCGTGCACGACCTCCACGGCGCCTTCTTCACGTGCGGCGCGGGGCTCGACGCCCAAGGCGCCGCGTCGGGGGCCTGGGTGCGGGCCGTCGTTCCGCTCACCGCGCTTCGCCAGGAGGGCTGGGGCGTGCCGGCGCCCCTCGTCGTGGCCGAGGCCGTCAAGGTGCAGGTCACCACGCGCACGGCCGACCAGCCCTTTCGCTGCGAGGTCGCCCTGGAGGCCCAGCCCGGCGCGGCCACGCCCGCGGTGGCTGCGGCGGCTCCGGCCCCGGCGGCGGCCCCAGGCGCGTCGCCGGCAGGCAGTTCCACCCCACCCGCGGCGCCGCCCCGGCCGGCGCCGGCTGCCGTTCCGGCGCGGCTGCGCTAAGGTTTCCATGCACCTCCGCGAGATGGACGGCCCATGATTTCGGCGCTCGGGCTCTTTTTGGTTGCGGGCGTGGCCCAAGCGGGCTCCGGCCCTTGGGTCATCTCCGAAGGCGATGCCAGCGTCTACATCGGCGCCGAGGTGCAGCGGCTCACGCGCCTCGCCACCGGGGACGGCGCGTGGTTCGGCGAGGGGCAGGGCAAGGGGCCCGACGGCGGCGTGATCGATGTCGACTCCGGCATCGAGTCCACCTTCGTCAAGTTCATCCCGACTTTTGGCCTGCGAGACCGTGTGGAGCTGGAGCTGGACATCCCCTGGGCGCGCGTGGAGGCCAACCGGGTCGACGGCCCGGTCTGCACGGCGCTGCCCCTCCAGCCCTGCGCCACCACCGAGGGCATCGGCGTGGTCGGCGGGCGCGTCAAGGCCCTCCTCCTCGACGAGCTCTCCGGCAGCCCGGTGAGCGTGGCCGCGGGTGGGGCGCTGCGGGTCGGCACCTTCACCAACGAAACGCGCGCGCGCATCACCAACCTCGGAGAAGGAACGACAGACCTCGGTCCATTCTTGGCGGTCGGGCGCAGCGGGGGGCTCTCGGAGGGCTACTGGAGCGCGTGGGTCGAGGGCGCTTGGCGGCACCGCTTCGCCAACACCGAGGCCCCGGACGGCACGCCGGTCCCGGGGGACGAGTTTCAGGTTGACGGCGAGCTGTTGGCGGGTGCGCGCCCCTGGTGGAGCGCCGGGCCGGCCGTGACCTGGTACGCGCGGCCGGACGGCGTGGACTTCGGCGCGGGCGACCTCGCCGACATCGACCGCTTCGGCGCGCTGCGGGTCGCCAACGTGCGGGCCGGCGGAAAGCTCATCTTGCGCTCCTCGGGCACGACGAGCTTCGTGCTGAGCGCGCTCGGCACGGTCTACGCCCGCAACAACCCGGCAGATCTCTTCGCCATCGGCGCCGGCGTCTCCTACCACCCGAAGGCGCGCTGACGGTGCTTCAACCCGGCCAAATCATCGATCGGTATGAGGTCGAGGCGGTCCTGGGCCAGGGCGGGCTCGCGCGGGTGTACCGCGTCCGGCACCGCGCCCTCGGCAGCGTGCACGCGCTCAAGCTGCTCACCCTGCCGGGAAGCCGCGTGGGCCGCCGCCTGCTGCGCGAGGGCCGCATCCAGGCACGGCTCGTTCACCCGCACATCGTCGCCGTCAGCGACGTGGTCGAGCACGACGGCAAGGCCGGGCTCCTCATGGAGTTCGTGGAGGGGTGGAGCCTCGAAGAGGCCCTCAACACCCGCGGGGCGCTGCCGCTCGACGAGGCGCTCGGCCTCTTTCGCCAGGTGCTCGCGGGGGTGGCGGCGGCCCACGACGCCGGCGTGCTGCACCGGGACCTCAAGCCCGGCAACATCCTGCTCCAGCCGACGACGGGCGGCGTGCTCGCCAAGGTCACCGACTTCGGCATTGCCAAGTGGCTGCTGGACGGCGAGGAGGGCACGGGCGGCGACACCCTGCAGAGCGACCTCCTCGGCACCCCCGGCTACATGGCCCCCGAGCAAGCGAACGACCCGTCCGCCGTCGACGCGCGGGCGGACATCTTCTCGCTCGGCGTCCTTCTGTACGGCATGGTGACGGGGCGCCCGCCTTTCGGCCGTGGCTCCTTGGGAGATCTGCTCGCCCGGGCCGAGGCCGGGGCCTTCCCGGCCGTGCGGGTCGTGGCGCCCGCCGTGCCCGAGCCCGTCGCGCAGGCCATCGAGCGCTGCCTCAACCCGTTCCCGGCGGAGCGCTTCCCGGACTGCCGCGCGTTGGCCGAGGCGATCTACGGAGACGCCGCGCTGCCCGGCGCCGCCGAGCCGCCCCAGGCCGTGCGCTTCACGCTGTCGGCCCCCGCCCCCACCCCGCGGGATCCGACCGCGGGCGGCCCCGTGAGCGGGGGCGCCTCCGGGGCCGCCTCCGCGAGCGGGTCAGCGGGCAGCACCTTGGTCCCTGGGTTTACGGTGGATCTGTCCGCGGCGGGTCCGAGCGGGCCCGACGCAACGACGGCGGACGGCCCGGCGGTTGCGGCGTCGCGGGGCGGTGGACGGGGTGCGCGCGTGGCCGCGGGCGCGGTCGTGCTGCTCGGCGCGGGCCTGGCGCTC
>JBEIVK010000478.1:0-3628 GCA_040373935.1 Alphaproteobacteria bacterium | reverse complement strand
GTGGCCGCTGCCGAGGCCGCCGCCTGGGCGGCGCTGGGCCCGGGCGAGACCGGGCTGTGGGTCACGCACGGCGACGTGGCGGCGCTGGCCATCGGCGGCTGGGAGGGGCGCCCCTTGCTCGAGCGGCCGGGGGCCGTGGTGCTGGGCCACGCCGAGCGGCGCTGCCTGGAGCGGCCGCCCGGTCAGGGGGCTTCGGGGCGCTGATCTTCGAGGCGAACGGTGTGGCGGGCCTGCAACGCGTCGAGCCCGAACACGCCGAACAGCCCGGCCCCGAGCAGCGCGCGCGGCGCACGGGACACGGTGACGTCGAGGGCGCGGGAGGGCGGGGTGCCGCTGACGGTGGCGGTGGCGGTGTCGCCGGGAAAGGACGCGAGGAAGGTCGCGGCGGGGTCGTCGTCGATGGGGACGGCGGCGGCGGCGCGGGCGGCGACGCGGACCTCGCTGCGCAAGCGGGCCTGTTGGAAGAGGGCCCACGGCAGCTCGGTGCCGGCGGCGGCCAGGAGGACGATGAGCACGGCCACGAGCGCGAACTCGACGGCGGCGGCGCCGCGGCGGGGCCTCATGGCTGGACCTCGCGGCGCAGGGCGAAGCGGGCGGTGGCGTCGGGGGGCGGGGCGACGGGACCGGCGAGCAGGCCCACGACGGGCGCGGCCGGCAGGGCGACCGTGCAATCGACGAGCGCGGCGGGCGCCGCCCCCCGCAAGGCGACGGTGATGACCGGGGTGGCCCCGCGGGTGATGGCGCGGACGAGCCCGGGCTCTGCGGCGAGCAGGGCGTCGGCGCGGGCGCGGGCGAGGGGCGCTGGGTCCGTGTCGGGGGGCGCCCCCGCGCCCGCCCGTGCGCAGTCCCGCGCCGCGGCCTGGGCGAGCGACTGGGCCTCGAACCAGAACCCCCAGTCGAGGATGAAGCCCAGCAGCACCACCACCACCGGGACGGTGAGCGCGAACTCGATGGCGGCGCCGCCGCGGCGGGAGCGGGCCATCAGCGCACCAGCATCGGCGGGTCTGTGAAGCCGACGCCCCAATCCACCGAGCCGCCATCGCCCCGGGTGGTGCCGACATCGTGCACGCGGGTGTTGTCGATGCGGAAGTGGATGGTGCGGCGGCTGCCGTTGGCCGCGACGTCAAAGACCACGCCCCAGGCCAGCCCCGTGAGCGGGTAGGACTGGTTGAACCGGACATTGGTGCAGTCCGGCGCGTCGAACACGAGGATGGGCGCCTCGTGGGTGCGGCCGTAGGCGGCGCCGCTCAGCATGCTGCCCACCGCCTGCGGGGGAAGCGGCCCCAGCGCCGCGGTGTCCCAGCGCGTGTCGGAGGTGCTGATCGCGTTGGCGATGGTGCCGTAGGTGGCAGCCGCGACGCCGTTTTGGATGAAGACCGGGTCCCCGGTCTCGATCTCCCCGGCGGCCTCACACTGGGTGGCCTGCGTGCGCACGGCCGCGGCGCTCGCCTGCGTGCCGAGGAGGCCCCAGCCGCCGGTGTCTGCGCGGTCCGAGGCGGCGACGAAGGTGTAGGTGGAGAGCGCGTCGCCCGGCTGCGCGGTGACGGCGCAGGAGGGGATCGCGATGGGGAGGTAGCAATCGACGCCGCCGGCCGCGGTGGGCGGCGGCGTGACGGCGATGGCCTCGGCGGCCTCCGAGAGCGTGCTGACGCCGCCGGCCTGCCCCGTTGCCATCGAGAAAAGGCTGTACAGAGGAGCCATCAGGCCGGCCTCCGCGATGCGCACCCGGACGGCGTTGATGAGCAGTGGATCCGCGGTGGGCGTGAACACCCCGTCGGACCAGATGCCGGACTCGACATCCGCCGGGCCTGGCGCGGCGGCGTGGCCGTTGACCGTGTTCTCGCCGGCGATGCCGCGGCCCATCTCCAAGCCGGCCGCGATGTCGGCCGCGGTGCGGCCGTCCGCGTCGCGGCTGCGCTCGACGAGGTGGGCGACGGCGGCGTGGGCCCCGGCGTCGGCCGCTGCTTGCAGCTGGGTGTCGACCATCCGCGAGTAGCCGAGGTCGAGCACGAGGGCGCCGAACCCGACCGCGATCACCAGGATGCCGACGGCGAGGAGAACGGCGCTGCCCTTGCGGGGAGATGCGGACATGGTGGGAAGCTCGCTCTGGGTGGATACCCAGCATCATGCACCATCGGGCGGGCCCTTGGGGCCCTGGATACGGAATAGTCCCGATATTTTTCGCGTGGGTGGGGGGAACGTCCGTTTTCGCTAACCCGCCCCGCCGCGACCGGCCCGCCGCCGCGCCGCGCCGCCCGCCCTGGACACGCTGCCTGGGGCGCGGCCCCGCTACTGAACGAGCATGGGCGGCGCGCTGTAGCCGACGCCCCAGGTCGCGCTGCCGGTGCCGGGACGCGTCCCCACCGCGCGGGTCTCGCTCGGGTCGATGCGCAGGTGGATCGCGCGGCCGCTCGCTTGAGACACGACGTCGTACACCACGCCCCAGGCGAAGCCAGCCAGGGGGTAGGACTGGTTGAACCGAATGTTGGAGCAGTCCGACGCCTCGAACACGAGCAGCGGGCGCTCCAGCGTGCGGCCGTAGGCAGCGGCCGACACGGCGCTGCGGGATTGCCGGGCCGGCTGCGGGCCGAGGGCGGCGCTGTCCCAGCGCGTGTCCGAGGCGGCGACGGCGTCTGCCATCGCCCGAAAGGCGTTGGTGATGCTCCCGTTGTTGACGAACACCGGGTCGCCTTCTTGGATTTCGCCGGCGGCGTCGCAGGCCTCGACCTGGGAGGTGACCGCCGACGCGCTGGCGCGGGTGCCCAGGATCGCCCAGCCGCCGGTGTCCGAGCGGTCTGAGCCCGGGAGGAAGGTGTAGGAGGCGAGGCCATCCGGGCCACGGGCGTCCAGCGCGCAGGACGGGATGGCGATCGGCAGGTAGCAGGCCACGCCCCCGGCCCCGGTGGGCGGCGGCACCATCGCCACCGCATCGGCCGACTCGGTGAGGGTGCTGGCGCCGTGGGCGTGGCCGGAGCTCTGCGAGAAGAGGCTGTAGAAGGGCGCGACGAGCCCCGGCTCTGCGAGCTGCACCCGCACCGCGTTGACCGCGTCCGGGTCCTCGGAGGGGGTGAAGGCGCCGCCCGCCCAGATGCCGGTCTGCACGCGATCGGCGCCGAGGGCTGCGGCGTGGCCGTTCACGCGGTTTTCGGCGGCGACGAGCTGGGCCATGGCGCGGCCCGCGGCGAGGTCTGCCGCCGTGCGGCCGTCGGCGTCCTGGCCGAGCTCGACGATGCGGGAGACGGCGGCGTGGGCGGCGGCGTCGGCGGTGCCTTGGAGCTGGCCGTCGACCATCCGGGCGTAGCCGAGGTCAAAAACCAGGGCGCCGAAGCCGGTGGTGGCGAGCAGCGCGAGGGCGACGAGCAAAGCGGCCGCGCCGCGGCGCGGGGAGGGTCGGGTCATGGGGGGCGGATCCGGCCAGGGGGGGGCAATCCCAGATACGGACCGGCCCGGGGGAACCCTGAGGCCCCTCGGCGGATCCGCGGGTGTTTTTTTCTGGATCTGGTTTGACCTGCCCTTTGGGCCGATGCGGGGCGCCGGCGCCGGGGCCACCGCGGCAGGCGACCGGAGCGCGCCGCGCCGCGGCGGTGCGACCGCAGGGAGCACGGAGCGCGGAGGCGCGACCGCGCAG
>JBEIVK010000519.1:0-3418 GCA_040373935.1 Alphaproteobacteria bacterium | reverse complement strand
CGGCCCAGTCGCCGGTCACCACGCCGTCGATCGGCGTTCCCAGCTGCGCGGCAACGCTCGGCAGCGTACCGGTCAGCGCCGTGAAGATTTCGGCGTATCGGCTCCGCGCATCGCCGACGAACAGGTTGAGCGCGCCGGCGGCGAACCCCACCCGCAAGACCGCGCCGAGCGGCGGCCGCGGCGCCTCGAAGGCTTGGTGCACGCGCAGCTCGTGCAGCACCGCCGACACGCACTTGACGCCGAGGGCCAGCGCGAGCCAGCCCGGACGAACCCGCGCCCCGAAGGCCGCCGCCGGCTGCTGCCCCGCCTCCCAGAGCAGCGCCGCGAGGACCACGGCCGAGACCAGCGCCGGCAGCGCGCGCAGGGCCGCCCGCCCCGCGCGCCGGCTCACCGGTACGTCTCGCAGTCGACCCGCAGGCGGAAGTTGCCGCGCTCCCCGTGCTTCCCGTCGATGACCACGAGGTGGTGCTCCGGCGTGCCCACGGTTTGCACGACCACCGTCCCGCCGCCACGCGCCGTGTTCATCTCGCACTGCGCGCGCGGGTGCTTCGAGGTCGGGCACCGGCCCGCCTCTTCCCAGCGGTAGGTCGCGACGTCGAGGTCTCCGCAGTCGCTGACGAGCGTGACCTTCGCCCGGATGTCGGCGGGGATGGTGAGGCGATAGATGGCCTCCGGCGCGTCGCGGTACTGCTCGCGCGTCGGCGCGCACATCATCGTCTGGTAGAAGTCGTCGTCGAACAGAGACGGGCCGTGCGTCGTGCTGCCCAGGACTTCGTCGCCGCAGGAGAGCTCGGCCATCGCGCAGCCCTTCTGCGAGGGCATCGCGACCTTCTCCTCGCACGGCACCGCCTCGGTGGCGAAGGCCGGGTCGATCTCGCGCACCGCCGGCACGACCGTGTGCGCCGCCCGGCCGCAGGTGTTCAGCGAGCAGGCCAGCAGCGCCGGCACGGCGACGGAGAGCGGCAGCCAACGGGCGCGCATCAGGCGCTCCAGGCGGCGAGGCCGCCGTCGAGGAGGAAGGTGTCGTCGTTGCCACGGTAGCGCAGGAAGCGCAGGGCCTCCCGGCCGACGGCGGCATCCTGGCACACGACGATGACCCGCGTGCCCTCCGGCGGCAGCTCCGCGAGCCGGATGGACAGCTCTTCGGCGGGGATGTGGTCTGCCCCGGCCGGCAGCACGCGCGGCGGCGCGAAGTCCACGATCAACAGGCACAGGGGCCGCGCCTCGGCCCGCATGCGCGCCAAGTCGGCCCGCGTGATGAGCGCGTTGGCTGGGAGCGGCCAGTCGGCCGGCACGTCGTAGCCGGGGATGGCGACGTCCCGCCGCTCATCCCCGCGGGCGGCGGCGGAGGCCGCGGCGGCGGCGTCCTGGCGCGCCTGCACGACCCGCGCGGCCTTGCCGATGACGCGGAAGGGGAGATTGACCAGCGTTCGGAGCATCGGGCCCTCGCGACCGCAACCCTATCACCTGGCGGGGGCCTCCGGGTCCTCCACGCGGCCGTAGGCCTCCGCGAGGTCCCGCAAGCGCCGCGCAGCCCAGCCCGGCAAGTCCGTGCAGCGCCACTCCCAGTTGCCCGTCGCCGTTCCCGGCGTGTTCAGGCGCGCCTCCGCGCCCAACCCCAGCACGTCCTGCATCGGCGCGACCGCGGTGTCCGCCACGCTGCTCCAGGCGAGCCGGATGAGGTCCCACCCGGGCTCCGCGCCGTCCCGCCCCACGTACACCCGGTAGCGGTGCTGGCTGCGCGCGCCCGCGCTCCGGTACCACCCCAGGGCCGTGTCGTTGTCGTGCGTGCCCGTGTACGCGACCCACCGCGGGTGCGCCCAGGTGTGCGGCAGGAACGCGTGGGCGTTCGTCCCGCCGAACGCGAACTGGAGGATCTTCATCCCCGGCAGGCCCAGGCCGTCCCGCAGCGCGTGCACCGCGTCGTCGATGAGCCCCAGGTCCTCCGCGATGAGCGGCAGCGCGCCCAGCTCGGCCCGCACGGCGTCGAAGAGCGCCCGCCCGGGGCCCTCCGCCCACCGCCCGCCCGTCGCGTCGGGCGCGTCGGCCGCGATCTCCCACGCCGCGGCGAAGCCGCGGAAGTGGTCCACCCGCGCCACGTCCACGAGCGAGAACACCTGTCGGAAGCGCGCCACCCACCAGGCAAACTTCGTGCGCTTGTGCTCCGCCCACGCGTAGTGCGGGTTGCCCCAGCGCTGCCCCGTCGGGGAGAAGTAATCGGGCGGCACCCCCGTGATCGGCTCCGCCCGCCACCCGTCCGCCCCGGCGTGCCCGCGGAACAGGCGCCGGTGCGCCCACACGTCGCACGAGCCGGACGACACGAAGATGGGCACATCGCCCACGATCTGCACGCCCCGCTCCCGCGCCGCCGCCCGCAGCGCGGCCCACTGGCGCGCAAAAAGAAGCTGCGCAGCGACCTCCTGCTGCACGGCCGGCATGAGCTTCTCGCGCGCGGCGGCCAGGGCGGACGGCGTGCGCTTCTGCACCGCCGGGTCGAACCCCGTCCACCCCGGCCGCCCCTGCGCCTCCACCAGCGCCTTGTAGAGCGCCCAGTCCGCCACCCACGGGTTCGCCGCCTCGAAGGCCGCCAGCGCCGCCGGATCCCCGTCCGCCAGTCGCGCCGCCGCGATGCGGACCCGCGGCGCGTGCCAGCCGTCCAGCACCGCGCGGTTCACCCGCGCGCCGTCCCCCGGCGGGGGGCGGAGGTCCACGCCGTCCAGCAAGCCATCCGCCGCGAGGCGGGCGAGGGAGAGCAGATGCGTCGCCCCCGCGAAGGCCGAGGGGCTGTCGTACGGCGAAAACCCTGCGCCCGGCGGGTTCAGCGGCAGGATCTGCCACTTCCGAACGCCCGCCGCGGCCAGCCAGTCCAGGAAGGCCAGCGCGCCGTCGCCGAGATCACCGCAGGGGCCGGCGCCCGGCAAGCTCGTAGGATGGAGGAGGATCCCAGCAGTGCGCATCGGCGTCCCCGACAGTGACACACAATGGAGTTACCCATAGGCGGCGCCGGCCTCTCGCGCAACCCCGCGCCCGCCCCTTGAGCGATCCGCGCCACCGTGCTAAGGCGCGGGGCCGCTTTATCCTCCTCAGGAGTCCCCATGTCCGTCCGTTCCAAGAAGTCGGCTCGCTACCGCGCCGCGCTCAAGGCCAAGCACCGCAAGGTCCGCCTCCGCAAGACGGGGCAGCTCAAGGTCCGCAAGCCGGGCGGCCGCATGAAGCGCTTCGGCCTTCGCAAGTAGCCCCTTCGCGCCGCCTCGCGCCCCGCCGGGTCCGCCCGCGCGGGGTGCGGTCGTTTTCCACGCTGTCCGCTCCACCCGGCGCGCCCCCCGTGCCCGCGGCGCAGCCCTCCCCGATCGCCCCGCCGATCGGGGCGCCTGCCGGCCCCGCGGGGGCCGGCACCGCGTGCTTCCGGGGGTCGCGG
>JBEIVK010000095.1:0-10002 GCA_040373935.1 Alphaproteobacteria bacterium | reverse complement strand
CGCCCCTCCGTCCGCGACCGTCGGCGCCACCCTGCGCCTCACGAGCCTCGTGCCGGGCGCGCGTTGGGCCGCGGCGGCCGAGCCGCCCCCGTGGCCGGGGCTTGCGGTGTGCGCGCTCGCGGTGGTGGGGGCCGTGCGCCTGCGACGGCTGCCCTTGCTGCTCTGGCTCGCGGCCCTCTGGCTGCTCTCGCTCGGCCCCAAGGTGGAGGTCGGGCTCGCCCAGGCGTATGCGCCCGCCGCGGCGCTCCAGTGGCTCCTGCCGCCGCTTCGTGGCGTGCAAGGCTGGGGGCGCCTCGTCGTCCTGCTTGCCCCGCTCGCAGCGCCGCTGGTCGCCGCCGCCGTCGAGCGTGCGGCCCCGCGCCGCGCCGCCGCGCTCCTCGCGTTGGCCGCCCTTCTTGCGGAGGGCCTGTCCTGGGGGGACTTCGAGGCGTTCCCCGTGCGGCCCTCGCCCGCCCTCGCTGCGGCCGTGGACGCCCTGCCTCCCGGGGCGCTCGTCGAGCTGCCCGAGCCGGCCCCCGGCGGCGCATCCGGCGCCACGCTCGTCGATCGCGGCCTGCTCGACTCCCTCTCCTTCGGCCGGCCGACGAGCCGCGTGCCGTCTCCCCACACTTCGCCGCTGTCCGCCGTCAGCGTGTTCGCCCAGGAGGGCCATCCCGCGCGCCATCCGTGCGCCCGCAGCGAGGCCGCCCGGCTCCAGGCGGCAGGCGCCGCCGGCGTCCTCGTGCGCAGCATCGAGCCAGACGCCAGCCCCGACGCGCCGCTCCGGGGCGTGGCCCGCGCCGTGCGAGATGTCCTGGGGGCTCCCACGGCCCGCGGCCCGGACTGGGCCCTCTGGAGAGTGCAGTCCAAAGCCGCTGTCTCACCTGGCTGCGCCCCGCCGCTCTCCGCGGGGGGCGTGCACCGGGCCGGCGGCGGGGTAGAGAGGGCGCCCGGAGGGGACCTTGGGCGTCAACCCGTACCTGAAAAACCCGGCACCGCCGCCTCCCCAGAAGGCGTACGCGATTCGCCTGCGCAACACCGGTGAGGTCTTCCGGGTCGACCCGTCTGCCTTGCCCGACGAAGAGGGCCAGAAGGGCAGCGTGCTGGCTGTGCTGCTCGGCGGCGGTGTGCGCATCGACCACAGCTGCGGCGGTGTGCTGGCCTGCAGCACCTGCCACATCTATGTCCACGCCGGCGGGGCTTCGGCACCGGAGGCGACCGACGACGAGCTCGACATGCTCGACCTCGCGCCGGCGCTCCGCAGCAGCTCCCGATTGGCCTGCCAGTGCGTGCCGGATGGCACCTGCGACGTGGAAGTGGAGATCCCGGCCTGGAAACGCAACGAAGTGTCTGAGGGGCACTGACCTGCGGCCGCGTGCGGCTGCGGCCTTCGGGGGCTGACCGGTGGATCCTCAACGCCCCCTGCTGATTGGGCTGACCTTGCTCCCCGCCATTCTGGTGGTCGGGACGTGTGGCTACATGCTCATCGAAGGTTGGACGGCCCTCGACGCGCTGTGGATGGTCGTCATCACCCTGACCTCGATCGGATACGGCGAGGTCCATCCGTTGTCGTCGGGCGGCCGGGTCTTCACGATTGGCCTCATCTTCGGCGGGCTTTCGGTGGGGACCTGGGTGATGAGCCAAGTCACCGCGCTTGTGCTGGACGGGCAGTTTGGGCGGCGGCTGCGGGATCGGCGGCGGAGGCTGAAGATGGAGTCGATGCGGGACCACGTCATCATCGTTGGGTACGGCCGCCTCGGGCGCATCGTGGCGCGGTCCGTGCAGGAAGTGGGCGCCCCCATCGTGGTGGTGGAGCAAGACGCTGCGCTGGTGGCGGAGGCAGGCGAGGTGCCAGGCATGCTCTTCTTGGAGGCGGACGGCAGCCACGACACCGCGCTGCGGTCCGCTGGCATCGACCGCTGCCGCGGGGTCGCCGTCACTGCGTCGCCGGTTGCGCAGGCCGTTTTCATCACGCTGACCGCCCGCCACCTGCACCCGACGGTGCCCATCCTCACGCGCGTCGAGACCGACGAGGACGCGGAGAAGGCCCGGCGCGCAGGCGCCACCGACGTGGTGAGCCCGGCCGCGATGGGGGGATGGCGGATGGCCCAAGGGCTGTTGCGGCCGCACACCGCCAGTTTTCTGGACCTCGCCACCCTCGCCGCGCGAGAGGACATGGCGATGGACGAGCTGACCTTGGACCCCCGAAGCCGCTGCGTCGACCACACCATCGCCGACCTCGACATCGGCGCCCGGCGGCATGTCCTCGTCGTCGCCATTCGCCGCGCCGCCGGGGACATGGAGCCGACCCCGGTGCCGGAGGCGCGCCTCCACGCGGGCGACACCCTCATTGTCGTGGGCCGCCCCACCGCCGTGGCCGAGCTGGGCCGGAGGCTGGCCCCGCGGTGAGATAGGAGCGGGGGTGGTTCTCTGGACGGCCTTGGGGGCGCGGCGATGGGCGCGATCTGGACAGCGGTGAAGCGGGACCTCTTCGCGGGGACGCTCGTCCTTGCCCCGCTGGGCATCACGATCTGGGTGTTCTGGACTCTCGTTGGGCTCGCCGACGGGCTGCTTGGCCTGCTGCCTGCGCACCTCCAGCCGCAGGCCATCCTGGGCGTGCACGTGCCGGGCCTGGGGGTGCTCCTCACCGTCGTCGTGGTGGCGGTCGTCGGTATGGCGATGCGCTACTACGCTGGCCGCCGCATCGTGGAGGCCTACGAGCGTTTGCTGCAGAAGGTGCCGCTCCTGTCCGGGGTGTACGTCGGCTTCAAACAGCTCTTCGAGACCATATTCTCCCAAGACGGCCGCAACTTCCGGGAGGTGGTGGTGCTCGAGTACCCGCGGCCGGGCATCTGGAGCCTCGGCTTCGTGACCAGCGACCGCCCCGTGATCGCCGCGCCGGACGGCTCCGCGCTCACGAGCGTGTTCGTTCCCACCACCCCGAACCCGACCTCCGGCTTCTACCTGCTGGTGAGCCGGGCCGAGCTCCGCCCGGCCGGCCTCTCCGTGGAAGAGGCCTTCAAGGCCATCATGTCCGCCGGGATCGTGCTGCCGGACCGCCCTCCGCCGCCGCCCCCGCCGCCACCCGAGTGACCGCCGCATCACGCGGCCCGCCCGCTGCGGGGCAGGAGGTCCTCCTCGGCGAAGGACGTGTAGCGGTCTCCCGCCACGATGATGTGGTCGTGGAGGCGAAGATCCAGCGCCGCCGCGCCTTCTGCGAGGCGCCGGGTCACCGCGATGTCCTGCGGGGACGGCCGGGGGTCCCCCGAGGGGTGGTTGTGCGCGACGATGATCCCGCTCGCGCCCAACATCAGCGCCGGCCCGAGCACCTGTCGCACGTCCACCACCGTCGCCGCGTCGGAGCCCGAGGTGAGCCGCCGCAGCGCGCGGACCTGGGAGCGGCGGTCCAGGTAGAGCGCGTGGAGCTCTTCGTGCAGCAGGCCCTGGAGCCGCGGGCGCAGGCGGTCCAAGGCGGCGGCTGGGCTGTCCACGGGGCCGTCGGTCGCTGGCTGGGCGCGGCGCACCGCCCGGATCCCGGCGTGCGGGGCGGCTTGGAGGCGGATCGCGCGGCACGGCCCGACCCCGGGCACCGCCGCGACGGCGCCGAGGGGCGCGTCCGCGAGGGCGGCGAGCGACCCGAAGGTGCGCAGGCAGTCCTGGGCGATCTGGGCCGCGGGGCGCCCGACGACGCCGGTGCCGAGC
The DNA here is from genome assembly GCA_040373935.1 of Alphaproteobacteria bacterium. Taxonomy (GTDB): domain Bacteria; phylum Myxococcota_A; class UBA796; order UBA796; family UBA2385; genus JBEIVK01. The sequence goes on along the minus strand of JBEIVK010000095.1, from coordinate 6,321 downwards.
ACCAGAGTGAGGAGATCTGCGTCGCCCAGGTGCTCGGGCCCGTGGAGTGTGTAGTGTTCGCGCGGTTGCATGGAGGCCTCTCCGGCCGCCCATGCACGCTCCATGCCACTGTGTTTTCAGAGGCTTGCGTGCCAGGACCTGTCCGATTCTTCGTCCGGTGACGGCGGCTCGTCGCCCAGCGCGATGCCCACCGCCCGTGCCGTCTCCAAGAGCGGGTGGCGCTCCGGCACCAAGCGCGCGGCGCCCACGGCGTCGGCCATTGGCACGCTCTCCACCGTGTCTCCGCGAAGCACGACAAGCCGCCCCCAGGCCCCGGCGCTGACGAGGCGCGCGGCCTCGACCCCGAAGCGGGTCGCGAGCACGCGGTCCCATGGCACCGGCCCGCCCCCGCGCTGGAGATGCCCGAGCACCGTCACGCGAATCTCTGCGGAGATCCGGGATTGCAGCAAGGTCGCCAGCGCCTGGCCGGCGGGGCCGCCGGGATCTCCCGCTCGGGGCCGCGCGCCCTCGGCCACGACGATGAGCGTGAACGGCCGCCCTCGCTTGGCGCGCTCCTCGATCTTCGCGGCGAAGGCCGCCGGGTCGTAGGGGCGCTCCGGAAGGGCGATGGCGTCCGCCCCGCCCGCGACCGCGGCGTAGAGGGCGATCCAGCCGGCGTCTCGCCCCATGACCTCGAGGATCATCACGCGGTCGTGGGCCTCGGCGGTGGTGTGCAGCCGGTCCAGCGCCTCCGTCGCGACCTCGACGGCCGACCAGAACCCGAAGGTGAAGTCCGTCGCCGCGAGGTCGTTGTCGATGGTCTTCGGCACTCCGATGACGCGCAGCCCGTGCTCTTCTTGCAGGCGGAGCGCGATCCGCTGCGTCCCGTCCCCGCCGATGACCACGAGGCCCTCCAGGCCCTCGGCCCGTGCGGCGGCGACCAGCTCGGCGCTGCGGTCGGTGCGGATGCCGTCTGGCCCCGGGAAGTCGAACGGGTCTCCGCGGTTGGTGGTGCCCAGGATCGTGCCTCCGCGGTGCAGCAAGCCCTGGCAGGAGCGCGGCGTGAGGGCATGCAGGCGCCGCGGCGACGACAACAGACCGTTGAAGCTGTCTTCGATGCCAACGACGGACCACTCGCCACCGCCGGCCCCGGACTTCACCACCGCGCGGATGACCGCGTTCAGGCCGGGGGCGTCGCCGCCTCCCGTGAGAATCCCAATTCGACGCATCGCCATGTGCCTCCTCCGCGCGGGGTTCCTCGGGCGATAGCGGCGCTGCACCTCCTTGTCCAGCCGAGACCGCGGGACACGCGCCCGGCGGTGGTTAGGCCCCGGCGCCGGGCCGGCGCGGTCCGCCCACGGAGAGAAGATGCACACTGGCGCAGACCGCGTGTTCGGTCAAGGCTTCCGTTACGAATGCCGCATTGGCTTCCATGAGTACGAGCGGCACATCCGCCAGCACGTGCTGGTGGACTTCGAGGCCGTCACCGACTGGCGAGAGGCTGCCCGCACGGACCGCGCGGAGGGCCTCGTCGACTACTACGAGGTCAACAGCGCGATCCGCACCCTCGTCGATGACCGCGAGTGGAACCTCATCGAGTCGATGGCGGAGGAGATCGCGGCGCTGATCTGCCTGCGCTTTCCGGTCCGTTCCGTGCGCGTGAAGGTGACGAAGTTCCCCTTCGACATGCCGAACTGCGCGTCGGTGGCCGTCCAGTGCGAGCGCACGCCGGAAGACTTCGCCGACCGGCGGGCGCGATGAGGGTCTTCTCCAACACGGCGACCAGCCTCGATGGCCGCATCGGCACCGTGCTGCACGACCATGTGGCCATCGGATCCCCGGAAGATCGGCGAATGATGTCGGTGTTGCGGGCGCAGGCGGACGCGGTGCTCGTCGGCGGGCGCACGTTCCGCAACTGGCCGCTTCCGTTGGTCCCGGACGCTGCGGTGGTCCCTCCGGCGGATTGGTCGCATGCGCGGCCGCTGACCGTCGTCCTGACGCGCACAGGCGTGCTCGACGCGGACGCCCATCGGTGGCCGAGTCCGCGCGCTGACCTGCTCGTGTTGGGCGGGCCGGGCGTTGACGCGGCTGCCCATTCGGCGCGCTTCGGCGCCGAGGTGGAGACCACGGACGCGCCGACCATTGGCTGGGCGCTGGACCGCCTCGCCGCGCGGGGCTGCCGCTCGGTGCTCATCGAGGCGGGTGGGGATCTCATCTTCCAGGCATTGGAGCAGAATCGGCTGTCCGAGGTCTTTCTGACCCTCTGCCCCTGGGTCATCGGGGGCGTCGGCGCACCGTCGCTGGCGGACGGTCGCGGGTTCCGCGCCGACTCCATGCGGCGCTTTTGTCTCGTTTCGTTTCGCCGGGAGCAAGACGAGCTGTTCTTGCATTACGTTCTCGATGAATCGACCTCCGTGCGGCTCGGAGGTCCCTCCAACGGGGCGTGAACAAGCCTTGCAGCGGCCGTTCTGTGATGCCAACTCCTCCCGGTCCGCGGCTGTCCCCGCGCCCGGGTCTCGTTTCCTTCGGCGGGTCGCTGTCCTGGGCGCAATGCGCCGAGAAGCCGCCCTTCTCTCCCGGCATGTCGGTCCCGTGCGGCCCGTGCGCGGCGCGTCGGTGCGCGGGGTGTCTGCATGACCCCCCCGGATCGCATTGACGTCCCGCCGCCGGCGGGGGCGTCCCCTGGCTCCCGACGGCGCCCCGGCCGGCCGCCCGGGGCCCGCACTCGTCCACGGGCGGCGCGGGTCTCCGAGGCCGTGTGGGTGGTGTCCAGCGCAGACGCGCCGTCCGCCATCCTCGCGGCCTTGGGCGGCAAGGATGGCGAGGCCCCGCCGTTGCCGCGCTGGGCCGCTCGGGTCGATGGCGTGCTGCTCGACACCACCGTCGAGGCCGCCACGCTGCTGGAGGCCATCCAGGCGTTCCTGGTTCGCCTGCCGGCGGCTGCGGCCCGGGGCTTGAGCGTGGAGCGGTTAGGATAAGCCGCCAACAGAGGTGCCCATGCGTCAGCTCGGGTGGATCGCGGCGGGCTTGGTGCTGGGCTTCGTGCTCGGCGGCGTCGCGCCGCGCCAGGAGCTCGCGGACTTGCGCATCGAGCAGGCGCGCCTGGAGGGCCAGCTCGCGCAGGCCGCCCGGCGTTCGCGGGCCCGCCCGGGGCCCTTCGACGCCCTGTCGGGACTCGGCGCTCCCGTGGTCGGCGGTGCGGGAGCGGCGGCGCCGGCCGTCGAGGGCCCGGCCGGGGAGGCGCCCGCCGGGGAGGCCGTCGAGGAAGTCGTGGGGGGCGCTGGCGCGTCGGCGCGCTCCGAGCCGCGGTCTCCCGAGGCGCTGCGCTCGGAGCTGGACACCGCGGTCGAGGCCCAGGCCTTGCGCGCCGCCCAGACCCGCGCCGCCCTGGCAGACCAAGCCGATCTGGACGACGCCGCGCTGCAGGAGGTCGACGCCATCGCCGCGCGCACCAGCGCCGCGTTGGCCGCCCACGCGGAGGAGCTCCTTGCCCTGGGCGTGCTGGACGGCGAAGAGCCTGAGCCGGCCGACTTGCTCGGGCTCACGCACGACGTGACGGGCGTGCTCGTGGAGGGCCAGGAGGCGCTCGACGCTGTGTTGGGCGACGCCCGCGGGGGCGTGGACCGCGAGAGCCGCACCGTCTTCAACCTGCTGGACCTCGGCCCCTTGCGCGATGCGATGCTGGCCGGCGCCGAGCTGGCCGCCCCGGAATGACGCTCCGCGACGTCCTGCTCGTCGCCCGCTTCTCTCTGGAGGAGGGCCTCCGCTCCCGCCGGAGCTTGGTGCTGCTCGCGCTGTACCTGGTGGGCAGTGTGGCCGGCACGTCCATCCTGGTGGAGGTCATCGACCAAATGGAGTCCCAGGCCGCGCAGGCCCTCGCCGTGTCCTCTGCCGGCAAGCCGGGCGCGATGGCCGGTCGCTTGCTGCAGGCGGAGGCCGTCGCGGAGGTCTTGGGTGGGCTCCTCGGAGATCGCGCGCTGGCGGCGAGTCTGCTCGATGTCCCGCCGGTGGCGCTCTTCTACGGGTGGCTCGCGCTGCTCTTTGTGCCGCTGCTCGTCGCCCTCACCGCCGCAGACGCCATCGCCGGCGAGCTCGGCAGCGGGGCCGCGCGCTTCGTTCTGTTCCGCACGGACCGCGCGTCCTGGGTCGTCGGGCGCGCCGCCGGGCACGCCTTGCTGCTCGCCGCCGGCCTCGGGCTCGGCGCGGCCGGCGCCTTCGTCACGGGGGCCGCTGCCCTCGCGGACTTCGACGCCGCCGGGACGGCGTGGTGGCTCCTGCGCCTCACCGGGCGGGCGTGGGCCTACGGGCTCTGCTGGCTCGGCGTGGTGGTCGGGCTCAGCCAGCTCGTGCGCTCGGGCTGGAAGGCTGGCGGGCTCGCCTTGGGCGCGCTCACGGCGGCCGGGATCGCCCGCGCGCTGCTCTCGCACCCAAAGGTGGTGGAGGCGGCGCCGGTGGCCGCAGAATCCGCGCGCCTCCTCCTCCCGGGCGCGCACCGCCTCGGCCTCTGGCAGCCTGCGGCGATGCCCCGCTGGACGGCGATCGTCGTCCTTCTCTCCATCGGCACCGCCGCGCTCGCGGCCGGGCACGCCGTCCTCAGCCGGCGAGACGCGTAGTGGCGCCGCCCGCCTTGCGGTTGCGCGGGGTGCGCAAGGCCTACGGCCGTCGCGTCGCCCTCGACGGGCTGGACCTCACCGTCCCCGCTGGCGCCTTGTGCGGGCTCATCGGCCCCAACGGCGCGGGAAAGACGACCGCCTTCGGCATCATCGGAGGCGTGGTGCGGCCGGACGCCGGTGAGGTGGATCTGCTGGGCGAAGGCCCGTTCACGCCGGTGCGGCACCGGGGCCGCGTCACGCTGCTCCCGCAGGACGCCGCCTTGCCCGCCGCGGTGCCGCTTCGGTCGATGATGCGCTTCTACGCCCAACTTCAGGGCATGACCGCGGGCGCCGCCACCCGTGCCGCCGACGCCGTGCTCGACGAGGTGGGCCTGGCAGACCGCGCGGGCTCTCGGGTGGATCAGCTCTCCCACGGCATGAAGCGGCGGGCGGCCGTCGCTCAGGCGCTTCTCGGCGCCCCGGCCTTGGTGCTGCTCGACGAGCCGACGGCGGGCCTGGACCCGGACCTCGTGGTCCGCATGCGCAACCTCCTGCGGTCCCGGCGCGGCTCCACCACCCTGGTCGTCAGCAGCCATGTCCTCCTCGAGCTGGAGGCCATCTGCGATCATGTCGTCTTTTTGGAGTCCGGCCGCTGCGTGCGCGAGGGGCCGCTCGCCGAGATCGCGGGTGCCGCCCGGGTCTTGCGCGTGGTCTTCTCTGCGCCGGTCGCGCCCGAGGCCGCCGCGCGCGCCTTCCCGGGGCGGGCGGCGAGCGGGGAGGGGACCTGCTGGTCCGTGCCCCTGCATCCGGGGGAGTCCGCGCCGGCGGGCTTGCGGTCGGTCCTGGAGGCGGCCTGGGCGATCGGCCTCGAACCCACAGAAGTGCGATCCGGCGAGGGCTTGGAGGCGGCGTGGCTCGCCGGGCGAATATCCGGATCGCCCCCCCTCATGTCCCGCGGCCCGTGATCCGTCTCTGGGGTTGAGGTCGCCTCCATGATCGCCGTCAGCCCCGACTCCGGACACATCCGCGTCGCCAGTCGCCCGCATGCAAGCCGGGACTTGGTGCATCCGCGGGCGTTGCGGGCGCGGGCCGCTGAGGCCAAGGCGCGTGGGGCCCTGGAGGACGCCGCGGGCCTGCTCATCCGCGCCAGCTCCCTCGCCCCCACCGACGCGGGCGTGCTGCTGGAGCTGGGCTTGGTCCTGGAAGCGCTCGGCCGCGCTGCAGACGGCGTGCTCGTCGTGCAGCGCGCCCTGCGCGGCGACCCGGCGAGCATCCTTCTCCGCCACCACCTCGGCCGCCTGCTCTTCCGCGCCGGCCGGGCGGCGGACGCGGAGGCCCTCCTCAACGACTTGGTGAGCGAAGTCCCGCTCGACGCCGGGGCGCGCCGTTGGCTCGGCCGCGCGCTGCTCCACCGCGGCGCCGTCGGGCCCGCCGCGCGCATGCTCCGCACCGCCGCGCGGCTCTCGGGCGAAGACTGCGACACCGTCGCCGACCTCATCGACGCGCAGATCGCCAGCGGCGCGCACCGTGAGGCCCGCATCTGGGTGGACCGCCTCGGCGCCCGTCGCCCGGGGGATCCGCGGGTGGCCGTGCTCGCGGGCCGGCTCGCCCTCGCCACCGGGGACGACGACGCCGCGGCGCGGGCGTTCCGCCAGGCGGGTCGCGCCCCGTCCCTCGCGGCGGCGGCCCGCAACGGCTTCGCCGAGGTCGAGCGCCGGCGCGGGGACGCCGAAGGGGTCGCGGCCACGCT
>JBEIVK010000697.1:0-2502 GCA_040373935.1 Alphaproteobacteria bacterium | reverse complement strand
TTAACGGCTTCTTTCATTAGCCTACTTGTAATATCCAACTTCAACGATCCATACAGCGCCTGAAAACTTTTAAAGTCCACAGGGTTGCCGTCTTTCGACTTAAACAATTGGCGCGCTGCTCGTGGCCGCGCGGCGCCGGCGGCCGTCACTGCGATGATCGTCGCCCAGTCGCGCAACTGGTGGCGGATGGTGGTGACCCGCCGGGGCAGCACCGTGGGCAACATCTGGGGCCGCCTCGCCGTCACGACGGGGCTGGCCGTCGTGGTGACGGTGTTCTGGGAGAGCTTCGACCTCCAGCGGTTCTCCCTCACCCTCACGCCGTTCTCGCTCATCGGCCTCGCGCTGTCGATCTTCCTCGGCTTCCAAAACAACGCCGCGTACGACCGCTTCTGGGAGGCCCGCAAGCTGTGGGGCAGCCTCGTGAACGGCTCGCGCTCCTGGGCCCGTCAGGTGCACGCCTACGTGGAGGCGCCGCCCGGCGGGTCGCCCGACGAGGTGGCCGAGGTGGACGCCCTGCGCGTGCGGCTCATCCAGCGGCAGATCGCCTTCGTGCACGCGCTGCGGCTTCAGCTCCGCGAGGGGGGCAACCCGGCCGACCTGGACCCCTACCTGGACCCGGGGGAGCGGGACGCGTTGTCCGGCGAGAGCAACCGGCCGAGCGCCATCACCTTTCGCACCGGCCTCGCCCTGAGCGGGGCGCGGCGGCGCGGCTGGCTGCACCCCGTGCACGCCGTCGAGATGGAGCGCAGCCTCGCGCTGTTCACGGACATCCAGGGCGCGTGCGAGCGCATCAAGTCCACGCCCGTCCCGTTCGTGTATGCGGTGCTCACACACCGCATCGTGGCGCTCTACTGCTTGGGCCTGCCCTTCGGCATCCAGCCGACGGTGGGCGTCTTCACGCCGCTGGTCGTCGCGATGATCGCCTTTGCGTTCTACAGCCTGGACTCCATCGGCGCCGAGCTGGAGGAGCCCTTCGGGCTGGACCCGAGCGACCTCCCGCTCGCGCAGATCTCCCGGATGATCGAGATCAACCTGCTGCAGCGCGCCGGCGCTTCGGAGCTGCCCTCCCCCTTGATGCCCGTGCGCGGCGTCATCCTCTGACGCACTTGACGTCCCACCGGCCGCTGCGCTACCATGCAGATGCTCTTTGCATGACCGTCGGAAGCAGGTGTCCGGCCGGGGGTGTCCCCCGCGCCGGGTGAAACGGGAAGCCGGTGCGCCCTTCGGGGCGCAGAGTCCGGCGCGGCCCCCGCCACTGTACCTGGGGACGAGCTTCACCACGCGCCACTGGGCATCCGCCCGGGAAGGCCCGAAGTCTCGGTTGATCCAGAAGCCAGGAGACCGGCCTGCTCTCGCTCGTCGCTGGTCCTTCGGGGTGGAAGGACAGGGTCGGGCCCCCACCGGGGCGCGCCCTTTTCCCGGTGAGGTGTGCCCATGTTCCGTGCAAAATATTGGACGGGAGCGCTCTGTGCGCTCCTCGCCGGGTGTGCTGCAGGCGGCGGCCCGGCCGCCGGCCCGGGTGGGCCCGCGGGCGGCGACACGGCGCCGGCCGATACCGGCGGCGACGGGGGAGGCGACGGCGTCGACACCGCGCCGCCCGACGACACCGGGGGCTCGCCCCTCGTGGTGGACCCTCGGGATTTCGCGGCCTCCATCGTCGCGTTCGTGCCGGGGGAGGGCGCCGGCTACGGCCAAGACCGCCTGCCCGATGTGGTGCTCGGGCGGCCCCAGGGTGGGGGCGGCCAGGGCAGCTTGGATGTGCTCTCGCTGGGGCGAGACGGGTCGATCGTGCTGGCGTTCGACGGGCGCGGGCTGGTGGACGGCCCGGGGCCGGACCTGCTGGTTTTTGAGAATCCGTTCCCGGGCTGGCTGGAGACGGGCATCGTGTCCGTGAGCGAAGACGGCGCGGCGTGGCACACCTTCCCCTGCGCGGCGACGGACGCGGCCGGCGGGTTCCCGGGCTGTGCGGGCGTCGAATCGGTCTGGGCGCACCCCGACAACGGCCTGGACCCGACGGACCCGGCGGTGGCCGGCGGGGACGCGTTTGACCTCGCGGCGCTCGGGCTGCCGCGGGCGCGCTTCGTGCGGGTGGTGGACTCCGGCCTCAACCCCTACGAGGGCGTGGCCGGCGGCTTCGACCTCGACGCCATCGCCATCGTGAACGGCGAAGATCTCCCTTAGTCCGCGGCGGGCCGGTCCTCGGCCGCGCACGCGGGTTCCCCTTGGTTCTCTCCTTGCTGTGGAGTGTTCATGTTCTGTCGCAACTTCCTCTCGATCGCGCTCTCGCTCTCGTTGCTGGCCTGTGGGGACAAGGAGGCGGAGGACACGGCGGGCCCGAGCCCCGACGCCGAGGCCGACGCGGACACGGACGCGGACACGGACGCAGATAGCGACGCCGACAGCGACGCCGACAGCGACGCGGATAGCGACGCCGACAGCGACGCGGACACCGACGCGGACACCGACGCCGACACGGACGCCGACCCGATCGCCATCCAGGGC
>JBEIVK010000585.1:0-3029 GCA_040373935.1 Alphaproteobacteria bacterium | reverse complement strand
GCCGTCGGCGTCGATCACGGAGAGGGTGGCGCCGGCAAAAGCGGCTGGGTCCAGGGCTTCGACGCGGAGGATCGAGCGCCCCTCGGCCGGGCCGTCGAGGGGCGCGGCGCCGGCCAGGCTGGCGAAGGCGTCCAGCTCGGCGCGCAGGAGATCTGGGCGGCGGCCGCGGAGGACGCCGCTGAACCACAAGGCGTCGGTGCGGGGAGCGGTGCCGGCGATGGCGACCGGGACGTGGGCTGGCCCGTCGATGTGCAGCCACACGGGCACGCCCCCGGGCAGCGTGAGGCGGTGACTGCCGGATGCGTCGTCCAGAACGTCGCTTTCGGCGAGCGTGTCGCCGGCGTCGTCGAGGGCGCGCAGGGTGGCGCCGCGCAGGGGAGCCGCCGGGTCGGGGAGGTAGGGATCGTCGAGCACCGAGCCGGACCAGGTGACGGCCGCCCCGCTGCCCTCGACCGGCAAGAACCCGCACGCGCTCGCGAACAGCCACCACATGCCGGAGCCTTATCCGGGCGCTGCGGTGGTGGCCGGCGGCAGGCTGTCGAGCACGGCGCGGCTGCGCAGCGGGTGGTCCAAGGCGGCTTCTGCGCACGCGGCGAGCAGGCCGGCCGGGCCCGGCGGGAGCGGCGCGTCGACGCTGTCGCGCAAGGGGCGACGGCGCGCCGCCTCCAGCGCGGCGAGAAAGGCGGGGCTCACCGCGAAGGGCGCCGGGCCGCAGCCGCCGTGCACGAGCCCGCCCCGCGCCGGCGCCACCCCGAGCGGGCCGTCCCCCGGAGCCTCGCCGCAGACCACGCAGGCGTCGAGGCGCGGCAGCACCCCGGCGAAGGTGAGGGCCTTTCCCTCCAGGCCGGCGCGGAAGGCCGGGCCCGGCGGCCCCGTGAGCGCGTCGAGCAAGACGGCGGCGGTCTCGAGCAGCCCATAGAGCCGGGGCTCCGCTTGGCCGGCGGCGGCGAGCGCGCCGCACAGCTCGCAGGCGTAGGCGAGCAGGGCGAGGCGGTCGAGGTCTTCGCGGGCGTGCAGGCGGCCGTCCTGCAGCGTCGCCTCGTGGAGATGCCAGAGGCCGTCTCGCCCGGGGGCGACCTTGACCTGGAGCTGGTTGCCGAGGTCCAGCACGCCACCGAAGCGCGGCCGCGGCGCGCGGGCGCGGCGCGCGAGCGCGTGCACCCGCCCCTGCCCGGGGGTGAGCAGGCGGACCACCCGGTCTGCCTCGCCCGTGTCCACGGCGCCCACCACGATGGCCTCGAGCGCGACCGGCGTACTCACGCGAGGCCCAGCACGAGCATGGCCGTGCTGAAGTAGATGACGATGGCCAGCATGTCGATGCCCGTGGTGACGAAGGGCCCGGTGGCGATGGCCGGGTCCACGCCGAGGCGGTGCAGCGTGCTCGGCACGAGGCTGCCGAGAGCGGCCGCGCAGGTGACCGTCGCGCCGATGGACGCCGCGATGGCGAGCCCGAGGCGCGGCTGCTCCATCCAGCGCAGCAGGACGTAGCCGCCAAGCGACACCGCGAAGGCGATGCCGAGCAGGAGGCCCACCCGCGCCTCGCGGAACACCGCGCCGAGGATGCCGCCCGACGCCGTGCCGAGGGCGATGTTGCGCACCGCCACCGTCGCCGCCTGGATGCCGACGTTGCCTCCGGTGCCGAGCATGACCGGGATGAAGCCAGCCAGGACGGCCTGTTTTTCGAGCGCAGTCTCGAAGAACCCGATGACCTCGGCCATGCCGATGCCGCCGAACAGCGTGACGAGGAGCCAGGTGAAGCGCTGGCGGGCCGCTTGCACGATGCTCGTGGCGGCCGGGTCCGGGTCCTCCTTGACGCCGGCCATCAGCATCATGTCCTCGGCCGCCTCCTCCTTGATGACGTCCACGACGTCATCCACGGTCACGATGCCGAGCAGCGTGCGGTTCTCGTCCACGACCGGCACGGCCAGGAGGTCGTAGCGGCTCGACAGCCGCGCGACCTCTTCCTGGTCGGTGAGCGGGCCCACCGTCAGGATGTCGGTGATCATGATGTCCCGCAGCCGCGTGGACGGTGCGTGTGTGAGGAGCGCGCGCAGGGAGGCCACGCCGACGAGCTGCTGGTCGTCGTTTTCGACGTAGAGATAGTACACCGTCTCCAGCTCGTCGTGGCGCTCGTGCAGCGCGGCGATGGCGTCCCGGCAGGTGAGCGTCTCGTTGAGCCGAAAGGCCAGCGGCTGCATGATGCCGCCGGCGGAGTCCTCGGGCCAGGCGAGGATCTCCTCGACGACGGATTTGTCGCGCGGCTGAATCGCCGTCAGCACCCGCGCGCGGAGCTCCTCGGGCAGCCGGCCGATGACGTCCGCCTCGTCGTCGTAGTCCATCTGGTCGAGCAGGGCGACGAGGCGCTCGAAGGGCAGGGACGCGGCGAGCAGGTGAAGGTCGCCCTCCTCCAGGCGCACGAGCACCTCGGACGCCACGTCGTCCGCCTCCACGGCCCCGAACACGGCCTTTTTCTCGGCCAGGACGAGGTGCCCCATCGCGGCGGCGATGTCCACCGCGCGGCTCTTCGACAGGGCGCGGCGAAGCGCCGGCGCGGCGCCTTTTCGAGCGAGGCGGCGGATGACGTCGGTGCGGGCGTCGGACACGGGCTCAGTCGCGGGCGGGCGGAAGGAAGACGAGGCGGCGCGGGGCCTCCAGGTCGTGCAGCGGCAGGACGCGGCTCCCGTTGTACGTGATGACGACGCGGGAGAGGTCGCTCACCTCGGCGACGAGCGGGCCCTCGCCGGTGGCGCGGGTCGACTCGCCCGGCGCGAGGGGCCCGTCGTGCGCGGGGGGCGCCCCCTCGATGCCCACCGTCGCGTGGACGGACTCGATGGCGCGCACCTCAACGACGTGTCCCGGGCTGACGGAGGCGGCGGATGCGGCCTCGGCGGGCGCCCCGGAGGGCTCGACCCCTGCGCCTGGGGCCTCGGCGGGGAGGGATGCGCCCGCCGCCGGTGTGTCGGGCGTGGCCCCCGCGGCGTCCGGGGCGGGCGCGACGGCGGGGCGGGCGGCGGCGGCGGCGGGGGGGG
>JBEIVK010000139.1:0-8415 GCA_040373935.1 Alphaproteobacteria bacterium | reverse complement strand
CCTTGCCCACCAAGTCCGCGCCGACGTCGGCGGCCTTGGTGTAGATGCCGCCACCCACGCGCGCGAACAGCGCAATCGACGACGCGCCCATCGAGAAGCCGGTGATGATGTTCAGCACCGTGAGGAGGGAAGAGGAGGTCTGGAAGCCGTAGACCTGCTCCAAGACGAGCCACAGCCCACCGAGGCCCAGGGTGGCCAAGCCGACCACCGTCATGCCCATGACGGAGCCGCCCGCGAAGGCGACGTCGAGGGCCTGCGGCAGGCCCTTCGTGGCGGCCTGGGTGGTGCGGACGTTGGCGTCGGTGGCGACGCGCATGCCGAAGTACCCGGAGAGGGCCGAGGCCAGCGCGCCCACCACGAAGGCGACGGCCGTGAGCGGGCTCTGGTTTTCGCCGGAGAGGTTGGCCACCGCGAGCAGCGCGGCGACACCCACCACGAAGACGGACAGCACCTTGTACTCGCGCGCGAGGAAGGCCATGGCGCCCTCCTTGATGCGTGCGGCGATCTCTTTCATCTCTTCGTTGCCGGCGTCCTGCTTCTCCACCCAGCTCGCTTTCCAGAACGAGTAGATGAGAGACAGGATGCCCGCGACCGGGACGGCCAGTGCAAGCTGGGACATCATCGAGGGACGGCTCCCGGGCGGCCATCGGAGGCCGCCTCACGGTGAGGGGATTGGGGTTCACCCACGAGTGCGCGGGTGTTGAAGAGGTTCATCGCGGCGCTGGCGCCACTGCGTAGCACGGCGAGCACCGCGTCGGCCGCACGCTCGAGGGCGGCGGGCAGGCCCGGGGACTCGGCGGGCGACCAGGGGGCGAGCACGTGCTCGACCACATCGACACCCACAGCCGGCCGCCCGATGCCCACGCGCACCCGCACGAAGTCCCCACCGACCTGCTGGACGAGATCCCGCAGGCCGTTGTGGCCCCCATGCCCGCCCCCAACCTTCACGCGAACGTCGTGAAGGGGGAGGTCCAGGTCGTCGTGGACGACGATGATGTCCTGGATGGCCACCTTGTAGAAGCCGACGAGGGCCGAAACCGGGCCGCCCGAGCGGTTCATGAAGGATTGTGGCCACGCAAGGACGGCGCGCCGCCCGTCCACATCTGCGGACGAGACACGCGCGCCGGGTTGGTCCCGCTGCGGACCGGCCCCCAACCGCAGGGCGAGCGAATCCAACGCCATGAACCCGGCATTGTGCCGAGTCCCGACGTAGCGCGCACCAGGGTTGCCGAGGCCGACCACGAGGAACAAGCGTTACTCCTTGCCCTTGCGCGGGGCCTCGGCGCGCTTGCCGAGCACCGTCACCAGGTTGAAGTCCTGCGTGTAGAGGATGCGGCTGCCCGCCGGCGGAACGACCTGGGACACCTTGAAGTAGGTGCCGATCTCGAAGCCGGAGACGTCGATCTCGATGGCGCCGGGGATCGAGGTCGGGGGAGCCGAGACCTTGAGGACGCGACGGAAGACCTCCATCTTCCCGCCGGCCTTCACGCCCGCGGCGGTGCCCACGATGACGACCTTCACGGGGACAACCACCGCGGCGGTGGTGGCGACGTCGATGAAGTCGATGTGCTCGATGGCGGTGCTCACCGGATGGCGCTGCACGTCCTTGACCATGCACGTCCGCGGGGCCCCGAGGCCATCCACCTGGATCAGCGTGTTGCGGTCCAAGGTCTTGCGGAAGATGAGGTCGAAGGCGGCCGGATCGACCGCGAAGGAGACGGACTTGCCGCCGCCGTTGATGATGCCCGGGACCAGGCCGGACCGACGCAGCTTGCGCGCGGCACCCTTGCCGTAGTCGCTGCGAGGCTGGACGTTGAGGACGATGGCTTCCATAGGATGCAGCTCCAGACTGAACTTGCGTGGAGCCGCGGGTGGCGAGGGCCGACCGCACGGCGCTGTCGTCGCCCGGCGAGCGATGCGGCCTGTTGCGCCCGCGCGGTGCGCGTGACCACAACCGCCTCCCCGGGCCTGGGCGTGGCCCCCGAGAGGGCCCCCGGAGGGCAAACCACACCGCCGCTCAGGGACGGCTGCCCCTGACACGACGGGCCCGGCTATTCGCCGACGCGCTGCGCGTCAAGGCTCACAGAAACAGGCGGCTCACGGAGTCGTGGTGGTGAATCGCCCGAATCGCATCGGCGAGCAGGGTGTCCACGCTGACGACCTCGATCCGGCTGCTGACGAGGGCGGCCGGGGACAGCGGGATGGTGTCTGTGACGACGACCTTTTGCAGCGCGCTCTTCTCGATGCGCTCCAGCGCCGGGCCGGAGAAGACCGCGTGGGTGGCCGCGGCGTACACCGCGAGGGCCCCGGCGTCCGCGATCGCGTTCGCCGCCTTCACGAGCGTCCCCGCGGTGTCGATCATGTCGTCCACGATGATGGCGTTGCGCCCACGGACATCGCCGATGATGTTCATCACTTCGGCGACGTTCGGGCCGCTGCGCCGCTTGTCGATGATGGCGAGCGCCGCCCCGAGCCGCTTGGACACCTGGCGCGCGCGCTCCACGCCGCCCGCATCTGGCGACACCACGACCGCGTTGTCCAGCGGGACCGAGCGCGCAAGGGCGTCGGCCAGGAGCGGCGTCGTGAAGAGGTTGTCCACGGGCACGTTGAAGAAGCCCTGGATCTGCCCCGCGTGGAGCTCGATCGTGAGCACGCGGTCCAAACCAGCCGCGGAGAGGAGGTCCGCCACGAGCTTCGCGGTGATGGGGGCCCGCGGCGCGACCTTCCGGTCTTGGCGGGCATAGCCATAGTACGGAATGACGGCCGTCACGCGCCCGGCGCTCGCCCGCTTGCAGGCGTCCACCAGGATGAGCAGCTCCATCAGGTGATCGTTCGCCGGCGCGCAGGTGGGCTGGATGAGGAAGACATCGCGCCCACGGACGTTGTCCGCGATCTCTACGTTGATCTCCCCATCGCTGAAGCGGCCCACCGAGGCCCGCCCGAGATGGGCATCGAGATGCGCCGCAATGCGCCGCGCAAGCATCGGATTGGCATTTCCCGAGAAGAGCTTGATGTCGGAGATCATGGCCATGCTGAAGCTCCTCCCGGGCACCGGGAGCGGCGTCTATCCCATCCCTCGCGGACGCGTGGCCCGTCCTCGCGGCGTCGCTGCCCGCACCGACGAGCGGGCGCCCAGTGCGGTGCCGCGGGCATGCGAGGCGGCCGTGCCCGCAGCACCGCCAGGCCGACCGTTCGCCCCTGATTCCGGACGTTCTTCCAACGTCCCAGCGCGTGACAGTGGTTGGGGCGCAAGGATTCGAACCTTGATGGCCGGGTTCAAAGCCCGGTGACTTGCCGTTAGTCGACGCCCCAATCGCCGCCGCGCCTAACGCGCCGTGTCGCCGCGGGCCACGAGCGACCGCACCGCGGCCTCCGCGCGGGAGATCGCCTCCGGGCCCCCGCCCTCGATCCGCTCCGTGAGGGCGCCGTCCGACGCGTAGACCAGGGTCAGCGGGAGGCCCGCCGCCTGGAGCTTGCCGACGAGCGCGCCATCGGCGTCGTAGTACGTCGGCGGTGCCGGGGAGATCGACGCGAGGAAGCGCCGCGCCACCGCGGGGGCCCGGTCCACGTTCACCGTGACGACGGAGAAGCCGTCCGCCGCGCCACGAACGGCGAGGGCCCCCAACAGCGGCAGCTCCTCGCGACACGGGGCGCACCAGGTCGCCCACAGATTGACGACCAGCGGACGGCCCTGGAAAGACCGCAGATCCACCGGCTGCGCCTGGGCGTCCCGCAGCGCGACGTCCGGCAAGGTCGACGCCGGCGCCACCGCCACCGGCCGCGGGCCATCCGAACCGATCGCCCCCGCCGGGACCGGCGCGTCGGCGCAGCACCGGAAGCCGGTGGCCGCCGTGGCCGCCCCCGCGCCCAGGAGGTCCGTCCCCCCGCACAACGCCCGCTCCCCCGCGCCGGGGCCACCGCCCATCAACGCGACGTGGAGCGGGTCTGCGCCGACCCACTCCTGTGCGTTGCCGGCGAGATCGTAGATGCCCTCCGGGGTCCGGCAGCCCGCAGCAACGGCCGCCGGCCCCACCGCCTCTGCGCCATCCACGCAGCGCCCCTCCACCCAGAACCGGCCATAGGGCAACCGGCGCCCCTCGACGAGATCGTCGAGCAAGGACTCGCTGTCGTCCTCGTCTTCTGCCGGGCGGCCCGCGCAGGCGAGCATCCACTCGGCGACCGTGCACATGCGCTTGCCCGCCGCCGCGCACGCCGCCGAGGCCGCGTGCCAGTCGAGCCCCGTCGCGGGCGCGACGCCCGCCCAGGAGACCGCCCGCCCGTCGACCACGGAGGCCTCCACCGCGTCGATCGCCAAACCGGGCGCCACACGCACCATCTCCACCGGGCCGATGGGCGGCGAGGCCTCGTCCACCACCCGCAGCGCGGTCTCGACCCGCTCGCCGTCCTGCACCTCCAGCTCGCCCAGCTCGGCGCGGATGGCGGCGTCGAGGATCGCCTCGGAGACGGCCCCGGAGAAGGGGCGGCCGTTCACGAAGGTGCGCGGGGTCCCGTCCACGCCGGCGTATCCGGCGTGGCTGATGTCTTCGAGGATCTGCTCCTGCACGCCGGGATCGTCAAGGCACCCGTCGAAGCGCCGGCGGTCCAGGCCCAGGCGGGTGGCGAGGCGACCGAGGTCTTCCGGGCTGCGGCGGCCCATCGTCTGAAACAGGGCCTCCTGCATCGCCCAAAATTCGCCCTGGTCCGTCGCGCAGACGGCGGCGCCGGCGGCGGCGCAGGCACCCGGATGCCCAGCTCCGCTCACGCGCGGATTGCACGCGGCGTCCTGCGGGAAGTGCTTGACGACGAAGCGCACCCGGTCGGCGTAGCGAACATGCAGCGAAGCCAGCGTATCGGCCAGCTTGCGACAGTACGCACACTCGAAGTCCACGAAGGTCACGACGGTCACCTTGGTGCGGCGCGGACCCGAGGTCGGGTCGAAGCGGTCGGTCGGCACCTCCCGCCCCCGCGCCGGCAGCACGACCACGCGGTCCCGCTCAAGGCGCTCCGCGACCACGGTCTCATCCACCGGGCGCGGATCCGCCGCGGCGAGCGCCGTGCGGTCGAGCCAGTCGCCCGTGATGATGGCCAACTGGAAGGAGAACCCCATGCTGACGATGACGGACGCGCCGGCGAAGAAGACGTCGAGCCCCTCCGGGACGGCCGGCCGGCGGGCGCCGGCGAGCAGGAGCGCGCCGAGGATGCCGACGTGGATGGCATCGAGGCCGAGGCAGCCCATGCACAGCGCCCCCACCTCCACCACCATCACGCCCAGCAGCAGCGCCGACACCCCGACCGCGAGCGCCGCGAGGGCGAGCGCCCCTCCCCGCGCCCGCGCGCCGCGCGCGTCGGCCCGCAAGCCGACCGCCGACCACACGGCGACGGCGACGTGCAGCGGGATGGCCCACACGCTCGTCGGCACCCCGCGCCACTCGCCCCAGCGGCTGAGGTGGACGGCGCCACAGTCAAAAGTCGCGTCCGCAGAGCACAGCCCTTCGAGGCTTCCGTCCCCGTGGGTCGCGTGGAGGTGGACCCAGCCGAGCCAGGACGCGAGCGCGATCGCCGCAGGAACAAGGCCCAGGAGGACGATCCAGAGGGGCCAGCGACGATGGGGCAGAGGCGGGGCGCCGTTCATGGGCTTTCCGGTTCGGGGCCAAACCGCTATCTGACGAGGGCCGCGTGGCCACCCCGCGCCGGCCGGTCCCCCGTGCTGACGCTCCTGCCTCTGCTCGTGTTCTCCGCTGCGGCGGAGTCCTTTGCCCTGCGCCCCGCCGCCGCAGACACCGGCGCGCCGGGCGTGGGCTGGGTCGGCCTACCCGAAGGCACCGTCGAGCTGCTCGTGTGGGCCGAGGCGGCCGACGGCGCCGTGTGGTGGACGGCCTGGGCGCTGCTCCCGGGCGATGGTCCCCTCGCCCCCGGCGCGCGCCCGAGCGAGGCGCCGCCCCTGCAGGGGCTGACCGCGGCGGGCACGGTCGGATGGGCCGTGCCGTGCGGGACCGCGCTGCAGCTCCACGCATGGGCGCTCTCGCGGCGCCTTGGCGTGCCGCCGCTGGCGCCTCCGCCGGTGCTGCTGGCGCGCGCGCTGCCCACCCGCCTCGGCGCGGCGTCGGCGCCCCTCCCGCCCCAACCCTGCGCCGCCCCGTGACGCAGCCCGTGCTCCAGGTGCGCGGCGCCCGCGCGAACGGCCTGCAAAACGTCGATCTGGACCTGCCGACCGGCCAGTTCGTGGCGGTCACCGGCGTGTCGGGTTCGGGGAAAAGCTCCCTCGTGGTCGACGTCATCGCCGCCGAGGCCCAGCGCCGCCTGCTCCTCGCGTTGGGCCTGGACGCCGGGCGCGCCGTCCCGCACCCCCCTGCCGACGCAGTCCTCGGCCTCCCCACCACGCTCTTCGTCGGCAGCACGCCGCCCGGCGGGCCCGAGGGCACGGTCGCGCACGCGCTGGACTTCGACGGCTTCCTCCGCGTCTACGCCGCTGCCGAAGGCGTTCTGCGCTGCCCGGGCTGTGCGGCGCCCCTCGCGGCCTGGTCCGCCATCCGCACCCGCGCCCACCTCGGGGCGCTGCCCGCCGAGGCCCGCCTCACCGTGCTGGCCCCGCTGTGGGAGGCCCGCCGCGCCGATCCCGGCCCGCTGCTCGACGAGCTTCGCCAACAAGGCTTCGCGCGGGTGCGCATCGGCGGCCGCCTGCACCGCCTGGACGACCCGGACCCGCCCTCCCCGCCGGGCGCCGCCCACGACGTGGACCTCGTGCTGGACCGCCTTCGCCCCGGGGACGCGCCGCGCCTCGCCGAGGCCGTCCGGGCCGGACTCCGGGCCGGCAACGGTGCCCTGCGTGTCATCGTCGACGGGGACGGCCCGTCCCGCGAGCTGCACTTCACGGAGCGGCCGCGCTGCGCCCCCTGCGGCATCGTGCTCCCCTCCCCCACGGCCGACGCGCTGGACCCGCGCCGCCCGGGCCACGACCCCCGCCTCCCCGCGGCGATCGCCCTGGGCCCGCAAAGCCTCGCGGCGTGGCTGGACGCACCGCTCGATGCGCTCGACGGCCTGCCCGCGCCCGCCGACGCCGGGCTCCGCGCCGCCCACCGCGCCCTCGCCGCCGTGTGGGCCCAGGCGCGCGCGCTCTCGCTCGGCCATCTCCCGGGGAGCCGCCTCTGCGGTGCATTGTCCAGCACGGAGGCCCGCCGCCTCACGCTCCTGACCCGCACGGCGGTCGAGGGCGCGGGCTTGCTCTTCCTGTTCGATGAGCCTTGCGATGGGCTCGACGCCGGGCTCGCCGCGGCGGTCGCAGCTCGGCTGCGCGCCCTGGTTCACGCCGGCAACGGCGTCATCGCCGTCGACCACCACCCGGTGCTCATCCAGGCTGCAGATCTCGTCGTACGAATGGGCCCCGGCGCAGGCCCCCCCGGTGGGCGCGTCGTCTCGGTCGGCGCGCCCGTGCCCTCCCCCGCGCCGCCACCCGCCCCGGCTCCGCCCATCCCCGGCGGCGGGCCGGCCTGGTCCGCCCCCGCGGGCGGCCCCGTCTCCGTCGGCGGGCCCCTCGGCGGCATCACCCTCGCGCTCGGCCCGCCCGCGTGCGGGAAGTCCAGCCTGCTCGACGCCCTCTGGCAAGGCCGCGCCGCGCTCTCGCCGGCCGGCATCACCGTCGAGCGCGCCCAGCGCGAAGTCCTCCACGCGAACGCCCGCTCCTGCGTGGCCACCGTCACGGGCATCTGGACGCCCATCCGCGGCCTGCTCGCCAGCACCTCCGAGGCGCGCATTCACGGCTTTGGCCCAGAGCAGTTCTCCTTCAACAGCACCGAGGGGCGCTGCCCCACCTGCGGCGGCGCCGGCCGCCTCGTCCACACCCCAGACCCCCTGCCGCCCATCAGCACGCCGTGCCCAGAATGCGCCGGCGCTCGCCTCTCTCCGCGGGTCGCCGGCGTGCGCTGGCGCGGCCGCAACGCCGCAGACCTCCTCGACAGCTCCATCGACGACGCCCGAGCCGCATTTCCAACGCAACGGGACATCGCCCCCGTGCTCACGGCGCTCTCCGCGCTCGGGCTCGGCTACCTGCGCCTGGGCCAAGACGCCGGCACGCTCTCCAGCGGAGAAGCGCGCCGCGTGCGGGTCGCCCTCGCGTTGGCGCGGGCCCGGCGCCCGTCCGACCCTCCGCTCCTGCTGCTCATCGACGACCCGACGAGCGGCCTGCACCCCGAAGACCGCCCGGGGGTGCTCGACGCCCTGCGCGAGGGCGCCCGCCGGGGCGCCGCCATCCTGATGACCAGCGTCGACCCTGCCCTTCGCGCCGCGGCGGACTGCACGTGGTCGCCGGGGGCCGACGGCCGCTGGCGGCGCGAATAGCCTTCATGGGCGCCTGCCGGGCGGGCGCCCGGCACCGCGTCTCTCCGGGGGTCGCGGGCCGCGGCCCGCTCCGTGCGGGTG
>JBEIVK010000778.1:0-2134 GCA_040373935.1 Alphaproteobacteria bacterium | reverse complement strand
CTCGTTGTGGCTTGGGGTGCTGGATTAAAGAGATCTGCCAAGCGCCCCGTAACGAACTGCGACACGCGATCCAGGCGGTCCCCATCGACCAAGCTGCGCAGCAGCGCCTCGCCCAGCTCGCCGGAGTCGCTGCGCTGCAACGCCCGCCCACCGCGGCGCAGGGTGTCGTGGTCGATGCACCAGACGCCATCGTAGGCCTCCCGCGACACCCTCGACCACGCGGCAGCCACCGGGAGCGCCCCGTGAACATGCAACGGGGCGTAGGCGCCCTCGGACCCCCGACGTTCGACGGCGGCCTCCTGGCCCTGGCCGCCGCGGACCCGCGCCTTCACGATCGCCGACCGGAGGGGCATCGGCGCCGGATCGCCCTCGCCGAGGCCACGCACCAACCCCCGCACGGCGCGCAGCGTCGTCGACTTCCCCGCCTCGTTTGGCCCGACGATGACCTGCAGGCGACCTTCGGTCTCAAAGGACAGCCCCTGAAGCGCGAGGGCGCCCCACTGCACAACCGACAACGAAAGCAGCCGCATCTTCCCCCCAAAATCCTGACCAATACATGAAGGACGTCACCAGCGCGCCGACCGCAGGCCGATCACCCGTCGAGGAGCCGCGCCCGGAGAACCTCCTGGGCCTCGGCCGAGAGCGCGTCCAGGGCGGGTTGCACGCCGCCGTCGCGCGGCCGCAGCTTCGCGTAGAGCGTGTCCTCCATCGCCGCCCGCACCTCCGGGTGCCCGTCCTCCACCCGCTGGAGCCCGCCCACGACGAAGTCCAAGAAGGACTTCTGCACCGCGGGGTCCTGCTGGATGCGCTGCAACACCTGGCGGAGGGCGACCTCGAGCGCGTCGTCCGGGGGCGGCCGCGCGGGGCGGGTCTCCACACGCACCTCTTCGACAAAAACCCCGCCATCCCGCTGCACGAGATCGACCACGATTTCCCGCAAGCGCCCGCCCGCGCTCAGCAGCGCGCCGTGCGCCGCGCATGCGCCCTGCAACCGAACCCGCGCCGCCACCGGGCACGCCCCACCCATCCACGCCGAGAGCGCGCTGACCGCGCGGTCGACGGCACCCGGGACGTCCTCCACCCCCGAGACGTCCACGGAGACATCCCGCCAGTGGAGCACATCGAGGCTGACGTGCCGAAGACCCGTGATGCGCCCGCCCTCGACCGTGACGAGCGTCGCGCCCTTCCCTGGGTCGTTTGGGGCGGGGCACTCCCGGACGTGCCGCCCCTGGAGGTTGCCGGGATACACGATGTAGCGCCCCGCTTGTTCGTGCACGGTGCGCGTGTGGACGTGGCCGAGCGCCCAATAGTCGTAGCCGTGGTCGAACAGCGCCGCGCTGCGCGTGGGCGCGTAGTCCGAGTGGCCCTGCCCGCCGTCCAGGTTGGTGTGGAGAAGGCCGAAGTTCACCATTCCCGGGATGGGCTTGGGAAAACGGGGCAAGGGGTCGTCCGTTACGCGTTGAACCGGGAACGACCATCCGTGGACCGCGATTCCGAGGCCCGAGCGGATTTCCGTTTGGGCATGCTCCCCCGCGGAGAACAGGTGCGCGCCCTTGGGCAGCACCCAGAGCCGCGACAATTTGCCCTCGGCGTCGTGATTGCCGAGCACGAGGAAAACCTCGACGCCGACCGTCGTCAACCGAAGGAGCTGCTGGGTGAAGAACTGCCCCGTTTGCGCATCCTTCCAATCCCCATCAAAAACATCCCCCGCCAGCAGCACCACCTGCACGCCCTCGGCCAGCGCGAAATCCACCAAGCGCACGAAGGCCCGCCGGGTGGCCCCGCGCGCGACCTCGCCCAGACCATCGTTCGGCAGCCCGCGCAATGGCGAGTCGATGTGCAGATCTGCCGCGTGAAGAACCTTGACGGCCATGGGACCTCCTCCAACCGAGAACACTACCACCCTCACCCACGTCGGCACGCATCGCCCAAGGACAGCCACGCAGCGATCTTCTGATCACCCGCGGCATACCTCAATCTTGGCGGCATCATCTGGGGGCAGGGAGGGGCCGCGCCCCTCCCCGCAACGCCCCTCCCCGGGGCTCGCGGGCGGCGCCACTCCCCGCCGCCGCCGCGGTGGGCCTGCCGCGGATCGCGCCAGGCCGGACGAAAGGCGGCGCGCAGCGCCGGTGCG
>JBEIVK010000837.1:0-1918 GCA_040373935.1 Alphaproteobacteria bacterium | reverse complement strand
CCGGCGGCGGCGTCGCCCTCCGCAGCGGCCCCCTCGGCCGCTTCCGCGCCGACACCCTCGCCGCCGCCGCCCTCGAGCTGCGCACGGACCCGTCCCGCCTCGCCGGCGCCGTCGTCTTCGCCGAGGCCGCCGCCATCGACGGCCTCCACGGCGGCGCCGGTCTCGGCCTCCGCCTCCGCCTCCCGCCCCGGCCCGCCAACACCTTCCGGTTCGACGTCGCCTACGGCGACGGTGGCCTTGGGATCAGCGCGGGGGTCGGCGAGGCGTTCTGAGCGGGGCGCTTGGTTTGCGGGGGACGGGGCTGCGCCCCGTAACGCCCCGCCTCTCCCGACCGGCCGGCCCCGCGCCGCCCGCCCTCAGGGGCAGGTGTAGGTGTAGGTGCGCGTGCCCGCGCCGCCCGTGCGCGAGGTCGCGCCGTAGCCGGTGATGGTGTAGCCCGCGGACGTCGTGTTGCCGGACTCGTAGCCGGTCACCGTGTCGGTCACGGTGATGCTCAGCGTGCTGCCGCTTTTCGTGGCCGACCACGCGATGTTCGTGCGGATGTCGAGGTCGCAGTCGGCGCCGCTCGGCGCGTCGTCCCAGGTGATCTCCATGCTCGACGACCCGACGCTGACCCCGGTGACCTGCCCGCCGCTGCCGTCCGAGAGGTCCGCGAACACGCTCGTCAGGACCACCGGGCTGCACCCGCACACGGAGAACGTGACGCTGCGGTTGCTGTTGCCGTTGCACGACCCGGTGGGCGACGCGACCGCGACGCTCGTCGACACCGTGGAGAAGCCCTCGTCCACGCTGCTGTCGCAGTCGTTGTCCACCCCGTCGCACACCTCGGTGGCCGACGGCGAGATCGCCGCGCTGCCGTCGTTGCAGTCGGGTGCGCTCGGGCTGTACCCGCTCGGGCGCGTGCAGGCGGTCGCGGTCGTGCTGCTGAGCCCCCAGCCGTCGCCGTCGGCGTCCCGGTACCAGGTGGAGCCGCCGGTGCGGGAGGGGTCTGCGTCGTCGGTGAGGGCGTCGCAGTCGTTGTCCAGGCTGTCGCAGACCTCGGTGGCGCCGGGGGAGACGGCGGCGCGGGTGTCGTCGCAGTCGCTGCCGGTGAGCACCGTGCCGGAGGGCTGGACGCAGGCGCGCCGGCTGGCCGACCCGAAGCCGTCGCCGTCCCCGTCGGTGTAGTAGAGGCCGGCGGTGCTGGTGTCGAGGCTGGTGTCGGCGTCGTCGGCGAGGGTGTCGCAGTCGTCGTCCAGGCCGCTGTTGCAGACCTCGGTGGCCCCGGGGGACACGGTCGCCCGCGTGTCGTCGCAGTCGCCGCCGCTGGTGGACAAGCCCGGGCCGAGCGCGCAGGCGAGCACGGTGCTGGTGCCGTAGCCGTCGGCGTCGTTGTCCCGGTAGAAGGACGACGCGGTGCGGGTGTCGAGGCTGGTGTCCCCGTCGTCGGCCATGCCGTCGCAGTCGTCGTCGATGCCGCTGTTGCAGACCTCGGCGGCGGCCGGCGACACGCTGGCGCGGGTGTCGTCGCAGTCGCCGGCCCGGGCGATGGCGCCCGACGGCGGCAGGCAGCTCCGCGTGGTGGACGCGGCGTCGCCGTAGGTGTCGCCGTCGCGGTCCGCGTACCAGGTGGTGGCGCTGCCGAGATCGAGGCTGGTGTCGGCGTCGTCGGCCAGCGCGTCGCAGTCGTTGTCGAGGCCGTCACAGACCTCGGTGGCGCCGCCGTAGACGGTGGCGCGCGTGTCGTCGCAGTCCGTGGCGCGGGCGACGTAGCCGGCGGGCGGGGCGCACGCGAAGACGAAGGCGGTGGCCGTGCCGTCGCCGTCGCCGTCGGCGTCGCGGTACCAGGCGGAGGTGGAGGCGGCGACGCGGCCCGGGTCTGCGTCGTCGGCGAGGCCGTCGCAGTCGTCGTCGATGCCGCTGTTGCAGACCTCGGGGG
>JBEIVK010000241.1:0-5956 GCA_040373935.1 Alphaproteobacteria bacterium | reverse complement strand
GCGCGGGTGGCCGGGGGCTTTTTCGGCTCGGGCGGCGGGGGCGGCGGGGGTGGCGGGGGTGGCGGGGGTGGCGCCTCGGGGGGCGGCGGCGGCGCGACCACCATCTCCACCCAGCGGTCCGGGGGCGGCGCCTCGGCGCGCTCGATGAGGGCGAACCGGGCCAGGGCCGCGTGCCCGACGAGGCTGAGCGCCACCGCGACCCATGTGGCGCGCCGGCTGCGTCGGGCCTCGGTGTAGAGCAGGCTCATGGCGCGGCGGGGGCGGCGCCATCGCCAACGGGCGCAGCGGCGGGGGGCGGCGCCACCGGGTCGATGTTGATCGCGAACTTCGCGACGCCTTCTTGGCGCACGAGGTCGATGACCTCGACGACCTTCCCGTGGGCCGTCGCCTTGTCGGCGCCGATCAGGCAGATGACGGAGCCGCCGGCGGGGGTGGCCTCGGCCTTGGCGCTGCGGACCCGAGACCGCAGGCCATCGAGGCTCGACGGCTCGCCCTCGACGCTGAGCGCCCCCGCGGCGTCGAGCTGGATGGCGAGCGTCTGGTCTGCCGAGACGGCCTCGCCGGTGGCGGCCTCGGGCAGCTCGACCTTGATGGACTTCTTGACGATGTAGGAGGTGGTCACCATGAAGATGATGAGCACCACGAGGATGATGTCGACGAAGGGCGTGATGTTGATGCCGACGATGCCCTCGTCGTCGTCTCCGCCGCCGAGACTGGCGCCCATGGCCTAGGCCCCTTCCGCGCGCGCGCCCGGCGCGTCTGCGAAGCGCGAGAGCACGAAATGGCCCAGGCTCGTGACGCGCGCGAGCTGCTCCTTGTTGCGGCGCTGAAACCAGTTGTACAGGACGACCGCGGGGATGGCGACGAGCAGGCCGACCGCCGTGGCGACCAGCGCCTCCGAGATGCCCGCCATCACCGCTTGCCCGCCCTCGTCGGCGTCCAGCGCGAGGTTGTGGAAGGCTTGGATGATGCCGAGCACCGTGCCGAACAGGCCGAGGAACGGCGCGTTGCTGCCGACCGTGCCGATGATGACGAGGCCGCGGTCCAGCTGCACGCGCTCGTGGGCGAGCGCGCCCGCGATGGCCTGCTCGGCGCTGTGCAAGCCGCCGCGCGCGCCGGCCTCGGCCGCGCGGGAGAGCACCCGGGCTTCGATGCCGTTCATGCCCTGGAGGGCCTGCACCAGCGCGGAGGCGGGGCCGCCCGAGAGGAACGCCTGCAGCGCGCTCTCGAGGGGAGCGGCGGGGCTGCGGTTGGCGGCGGCGTAGATTCCCCGCTCGACCGCCACGCCCACGACGACCACCGACAGGATGACGAGCAGCCACAGGACCCACTCCGCGCCGAGCAGCGAGAGGGTGACCATCTGTTGTTCGAGCACGTGGACTCCGCGGCGCACCGCCGGGCACGGGGGCCGAAAGGCGCTAACCGAGCGATCAGGGGCCGCACGCCGAAAAACGACGAAGCCACCCAGGAGGGTGGCCGCGCGGCGGAAGAGTGGAGGCGACGACCGGATTCGAACCGGTGACTACGGGTTTTGCAAACCCGCCCCTTAACCACTTGGGTACGTCGCCAACGGGCGGCTCAATAACCGCGCGACCGCTGCTGTCAAGGGTGGAGGGGACGGGGTAGCGGGGGCGCATGCGGGTGGTCCTGGTGGCGCGCGGCTTGGGGGAGCGAGGGGGGGCGGAGCGCTCGGCCCGCGCCTTCGCCTTGGCGGCGCTGGAGGCCGGCTGGGATCTCGATGCCGTGCTGTGGGACCTCGGCGGTGCGCCCCGGGGCGTTCGGGTGCGGCCCTGGCCGGGGCGCGGCTGGGTGCGTGGCGCCTTGGGAAAGTTGGCCGCCGGTTTCGCGGCCGGATGGGGGGCGCCCGCCGGCGTCGCCCGTGTCGGCTGGGTTCGCACGCCCGGATGCACCCTCTGGAGGGCGGCCGATGGCTGCGGGGCGGCCGGCGGCAGCACGGGCTGGGCTCGCGCCGCGTGGGACCTCGCCGAGGCCCGCGCCGTCGCCGGCGCCGGGCGAATCGTCGCCAACAGCCCGATGGTGGCCGCGGAGCTCGC
Organism: Alphaproteobacteria bacterium; assembly: GCA_040373935.1. Taxonomy (GTDB): domain Bacteria; phylum Myxococcota_A; class UBA796; order UBA796; family UBA2385; genus JBEIVK01. The sequence continues at coordinate 3,902 of JBEIVK010000241.1, read as the reverse complement.
GCTGGCGCACCCCGCGCACGCAGGGCGGATCGTCGTCGTGCCGAACGGCGTCGACCTCGCCCGCTTCCAGCCCGGCGGGCGCGGCGAGGCCGCGGGTGACCTCGTCTTCCTGGGCAACGGCTACCGACGCAAGGGCCTGGATCTCGCCCTCGCCGCCTTGGCGCGGGTGCCCCGGCTGCGCCTTCACGTCGCGGGGGCGGAGCGCCGTCTGGGCCCGTGGCGGGACCTGGCCGCGCGGCTCGGCGTGGCCGATCGGGTGCGCTGGCGGGGCCCCACGACGTCCCCCGAGCGGCTTCTGCCGGGTGCGCGCGCGCTGCTGCTGCCCACCCGCTACGACGCCTATGCCAACGTCTGCCTGGAGGCCCTGGCTTGCGGCGTGCCGGTGGTGACGACCGCGACCAATGGCGCCGCGTCCGTGCTGGGAGGCCCGGCCCTGGCGGTGGCGCCGCCCCGCGCCGACGCGCTCGCCGAAGCGCTGGAGCGGGTATTGCAAGTTTCGGGCGACCTCGCACGTTCCGAAGCCGAGCGCTTCCCATCGGAGGCATCGGCGGCGGCGCTGCTGCGGGTCGTCGGGGAGAGTTGGGATGAAGAGTCGGTACGAGCGCCTCGCTGAAGCACATCGCCAACCTCGGCTTCCGCTGCGCGCCCGGCTCGCCCGCGGCGCGCGCACCGCGTGGGCTTGGGCCCTCCGGCTCGCGGGGGCCAGCCTCGTCGCCGGCTGCGCGGCGGGGACGGGCGCGGCCGTCTTTTATGAGGAGGAGGTCCGACAGGATCCGGGCGCCCACGTCACCCGTGAGGCGATCCTGGCCATTATCGCCCAGGAAAGCGCGATCCTCGCCTCGGACGGTCAGACCCGCCTCGGCGTGTTCTTCGATCGAGAGCACCGGGTCTATGTGCCCTACGATCGCATCCCGGAGGCGTGGAAGCAGGCCATCGTCGCCGCCGAGGACCAACGGTTCTGGGAGCATCCGGGTGTGGACCCGCTCGGCATCGGGCGGGCGATGTGGAAGAACCTGGAGGCCGGCGCGCTCGTCGCGGGCGGCTCCAGCCTGACGCAGCAGACCGCGAAGAACCTCTACTATCGCCCGGATCGCAGCCTCGGCAGCAAGTGGGACGAGCTGGTGAACGCGCTGCGACTCGAGGCGCACTTCTCCAAGGAGGACATCCTCGAGTTCTACGCCAACCAGTTCCACGTGAGCGCGAACGGGCGCGGCATCGGCATCGCCGCGCGGTACTTCTTCGACAAGGACGCGTCGGAGCTGAACACGCTGGAGTGCGCGTTCATCGCGGGCTTGGTCAAGGCGCCGGCCGCCTACAATCCCTTCGTGGGCCGAACGGAGGCGCGGCGCGCGGAGGCGCGGGCCCGTGGTTGGGCGCGGACCCAGTACGTGCTCGGCCGTATGCAGGCCACCGGCGCCCTCAGCGCGCAGGAGCACGCGCGCTTGCTCGCCCAGGAGTCGGCGTTCCTCGACGGGAGCATCTTCCGGCAGGGCACGTTCCGCTACGACCGCACCGCCATCCTCGACGAGGTCGCGGCCCGTCTGGAGCAGGCGCCGTTCCCGGCCTTGTTCTCCGAGGTGGGCATCGACAACCCCTCCACCGCGGGGCTCACCATCGTCACGACCATCGACGCGCAGGCCCAGCGGGCGGCCGAGTACGGTCTGCAGCACCACCTCACCGAGGTGGGGGTTCGGCTGGAGCGGCTCGGGCCCGCGGCGCTGGTGCTCGCGGGGGCCGCCGGTCCCGACGCTGCCCGCGCCCGCCCGCCTGCGGTCCAGGAGGTGGTCGAGGCGCGGGTCGTGGCCCACGGCAAGAAGGGCATCGAGCTGGATCTCGGCGCGGGCACCTGCGTGCTCGACGCGGCGGCGCAGAAGCGCGTCGGGGCGCACCTCGCGGGCGGCGCGCGGGCCCGGCTCGACGATGTCCTCCCGGTGGGCGCCATCGTTCGGGCCAGCGTCCGGGCGGAGGGGCGCTGCGACCTCGAGGTGCGGCCGCGCTTGCAGGGCGCCGTCCTGGCGCTCGATCACGGTCAGATCCGCGTGATGGTCGGCGGCTCGGACAACCGCAACTTCAACCGCGCGGTCGCGGCGCGTCGCCAGTTCGGGTCCACGTGGAAGCCCATCGTCTATGCGTCCGCGCTCGCGCTCGGCTGGTCGCCGGTGGACCTGCTCGACAACCGCCCCAACGTCTTCCGCTTCGAAGGCAGCCATTACGCTCCGCGCGGGGACCATGAGGGCGCGCCCTTCACCACCTTGAGCTGGGCGGGTGCGCGCTCCGAAAACCTGGCGAGCGTGTGGCTGCTCGCGCACCTCGTGGACCGCCTGGACCGCGTGGCCTTGCGCGCATTGGCGGCGGACCTGGGGATGGTGCCCGAAGGTCTGGAGCGGGATGCCTGGGTGCGGCGCGTGCGCGACGAGTGGGGCGTCATCAGCACGCCGGCGCGCTTTGACGAGGTGGCCTTCGTGAGCGCGCGCGAGGAGATGCTCGCCGAGGGGGTGGCGGGCCCGCAGGACGAGGTTGAGCTCATCACGTTGTCCTGGGGAGGCGGGACGGAGGCCGAGGAGCGCCGTCTGCGCGAGCGCGGGGATGGCGCGCGTCTGGCAGCCTTGCAGGCCAACTACCTCGCGATGGCCGAAGTGGCCGACGCCTGCGTCGCGGAGGTCGAGCGCCTGCGCGCCCTGGGCGCGGCGGGCCGAGCGGCGGCGGAGCCCGGGTTTTTCGACGGGTTGTTTGGACGGGAGGAGCCACCGCCGGACCCCCTGGCGGCGCGGGCGGGCCTGTCTCACCTGACGCTGGGCGCGGACGGGGCGGTGTCGTGCGGCGCGGCCGGCGCCGGTCCGGACGCGGAGCTGCTCGCCGCCGTGGCGCGGGGCGCGGGGCCGGAGCTGCAGGTCGCTCGTCTCTACGGGCGTCTGCCTTTGCCGGTTTTCACGGAGCTGAAGCGCCGGGTGGAGCGGCGGCGCCTGGTGCTCGAGGGCGCGGATCCGTGGGATCTCGAGGTCCTGCTCGGCCATCCGGACTTCCGCACCTGGCTGGCCATCCGCGCGGTCTCGCGCACCGCGGCCGCGTTCGGCATCACGAGCGAGCTTCCCCCCGTGCTCAGCCTGCCCCTCGGCGCCTCCGAGGTCACGCTCGAGGAGATGGCGGTGGCCTACGACACGATGGCGGCCGGCCACGGGTGGCTGGCGCCGGGGGCTTGGAAGGCCGCCGGAGACCTGCTGGAGCGGGACGTCGCGAGCCCGGAGCGCGGGACGAGCTTGATCGCCGAGATCCGCGATCGCGAGGGCGCGGTGCTGTACCGGGCGCGGCCGGTGGCGGGGGCCCCCGTCGAGGCCGCGCCCGGGGCGCTGCTGTCCGACGTGCTGCGCAACGTGGTCCGCGCGGGTACGGCGCGGCGGGCCTTGGATGCGGTCCGCGTGGGTGACGCCGTCGTACCGGTGAGCGGCAAGACCGGCACGACCAACGGCTTCAAGAACGCCGCCTTCATCGGGAACGTCCCGCGGGTGGTGGACGGCGCGTGGTCGGCCGCCGAGGGCATCACGCTCGCCGTCTATGTCGGCTACGACGACAACACGCCCATGACTGGCGGCGGCCTTCGCCTCGCCGGGGCCTCCGGCGCCCTGCCGGTGTGGCTGGCCACCGCGCAAGGGCTCGCGGCGGCAGGCCTCCTGGGCGACGCCGCCGGGGTTCCACCCGAAGTCCCGGATCCGCGGGACACGGCACGGGTCGCCGTGGGGTCCGAGGGGGGCCTGCCTGCCCCCGGCGGCGATGGCACGGTGCTGTTCCGCGGTGAGATCGACGACGGCGCTCCGGCTCCCGCCCGCGTGGTGCGTCGCCTCGGCGCGGCCCCCCCGCCCGGCGCGCCCGGGGCGTCCACCGGGGCGGTGGCGCCCAGCCCCGCG
>JBEIVK010000879.1:0-1822 GCA_040373935.1 Alphaproteobacteria bacterium | reverse complement strand
GTGTAGTAGAACGTGACGGGGCCCCTAGGGCCGCGGGGGCTCACTGCGGCCGCGGCGGTGGCGGGAGGGGCCTGCCCCACTGCTGCTGCAGCCTCGTCCTCCGAGCTGGAGGGATCCACGTTCGCCGCGCGGGCAGCGGCGGCGGTGGCGGCGCCGGCGCGGCGGCGCCGACGGGGGGTGGCCGGGCGCCACTCCGGAGCGGCAGCAGAGTCCGGGGCCGGGCGAGGAGCCGGGGTAGCTGCCAGGGTAGACTGCACCTTGGCCCAAGAGAGCAAGTCAGCGAGGAGCGCCTTGTAGCGGGTGGCGGCGGCCTCAAGCGTCTCGCGCAATGGGCGTTGGAGCTGGCCGCGGATCCCCGGGCGGCCAGTGTAGGTGGAGCGCTCCGTCGGGGTCAGGAGCCCGTAGACCGCCCAGAAGCGGCCGGCCGCCGCCGGCTCACAGTGGTGAGCGGCCGCGGCCCGAAAGGCGAGGTCGGCGCGAGAGACCGCGTCACTGAGCTTCTCGCCGGGGTTGCGGCGCGGGTGGGAAGCCGCATAGTGACAGGCCAGGGCGTCGTCCGGGTCGGAGCATGCGATGAGGGCCGCAGCGTATTCGTCAAAGGTGGCCTCGCCCTGATCCGCGGCCCGACGCAGCTCCGGGAGTTCTTCGATTTTGCGGGTCAGCTGATTGAGGATTGGGCCTTCCACCAGCTGGCGAAGAAACAGACCCTGTTGGCGGCCGTCGTGGATGCTGTACTCGCCCCTGAGAGCGGATAGGAGGCTGGTAAGCCAGTTCTGGACGGAGATCTTGTCGGGGCCCAGGCGGGCGCAGGTAGTGCCATTGTACGCCCACTGCCGGTCGACGCGAGGGACGCCAGGGAGATCGGATGCCCAGAGCGAGGAATTCCCGAGCGTCGGAGCAGCGCCGGCGGCGGGGGTGCGTGCATACAGATTCAACTGCTCGGTGGCTGCACAGTGGAGGTCATCGTAGCTGCGCGGGTCCACTTCAGGGAACACAGTATCCATCCGACCGTTCTCCAGGACGCGACAGAGGTAATTTACGGAGCCTTCATAAGTCGGGTTGCGCAGCTGGGCGACGGTGAGATCCTCATCGGCCGTGATGACTCGCAGACAAAAAAGCAGCAAACCCACGGCGCCTCGAGGGGGGGCAGAGGGAGAACGTACGACCTTCGAGAAGGAGGAGGCGGGAGGCGGGGTAGATACCCCTTCATCTACCAAAACAGTTGACGATTCCACAGGTTGCTCAGCAGCGTGAGACATCTCGGACATCATTACGGACAACGAAAGTTTTGTTACAGTTTTCTCGTGCTCAGGCCTTATATGGCGTAAGCCTTGCACGAGCCACTGGCAACGGCTGTCTGCGGCCAACGCAAACCGTCGGCCGCCGAAGCTGTTGACACCACGAACATTTGACCAATGTCCGTTGGTCACGGCGGCCCGGGCCGGTGCTGGCCCGGGCCAGGCGCGGGATCGGTGACGAGGCACCGACCAAACCCAAACTCAGGGCCGGGGGGCCCGGGGCCGGAGGGTGACCCCTCCGGCGGGGGCAGGCGAGAGCAGCACCCAACGGGAACCGTAGGAGGCAGCGTCAAGCAGCGTGTCGGCCGTGCCGCGCAGCGCCGACGTCTGCCGGGTGTAGGCCACCACATGCGAGAACGCGCCGCGCGGGCAGAGGCGCGCGACGGTGCCACGCTGCCAGCCGTCGGTCGGCCACCGGTAGAGCAGCGTCCGGCCCACCAGCGCCGCGCCAAAGTCGGCCGGCGGCGCCGCGTCCACCGTGAACGACACGTCAGCATTGTTGGATACTCGTTCTTTTCTGGCCG
>JBEIVK010000663.1:0-2640 GCA_040373935.1 Alphaproteobacteria bacterium | reverse complement strand
GTGCTCTGCCGAGCTCCCGCCGCGCCCCGCCGCGGCCGCGCCCATCACCGACGCGCCATCGACGGCTCCGCCGCCGCCCTCGCCGCCAGAGCCAGCGGCCCCCGCCGCCGCGGCCAGCCCACACTGGCAGGGGATCCAGGCTTTTCGCGACCGGCGAGTCCCCATCGGCGAACGAGAGCCGGCGCTCCGGGCGTTGGCGGCAGCTCCCCTCGCGGGGGTCCTCACCGTCGAGCGGGTGGACTGGACGAGCGGCCTGCGGATCGAACCCCGGCTCGACGGCGGGCGGACGGTGATCGGCAGCCTCGATGCCCTCCCGGGCTCCGTCGCCCTCCGGTGCCCGGCCGCGGACAACGCGGCGGCCGACGCGCTCGTGCGCGGTGCACGCATCGACGTCCGCGTCCGGATCATCCTCTGGGACGAACTCTTCGAGCGGACGGTGTTGGAGCTGGACCCGTCGGTCCCCAGCCCGCTCGTCGCACCGGGCCGCTGAGCCCGCCCCGGGTTAGCCGTTTGTCCTGCGGAGGGTCGCATGGCCAACAAGCCGCCGTGGCTGAAGGTCAAGATGCCGGGAGGCGAGCGTTACGCCCGCATCAAGTCGCGCGCGCGCGGCTTGTCGCTGCACACGGTCTGCGAAGAGGCGCGCTGCCCCAACATCGGCGAGTGCTGGGGCGGCGGCACCGCCACCTTCATGGTGATGGGCGGCACCTGCACGCGCGGCTGTCGGTTCTGCGCGGTGGACACGAGCCGCAACGGCATGCCCCTCGATCCCCACGAGCCGGACAACGTGGCCGAGGCCATCGCCGAGATGGAGCTGGACTACGTGGTCGTCACGTCGGTGGACCGCGACGATCTCCCAGACCAGGGCGCCGGCCACTTCGCGGCCTGCATCGCGCGCATCCGGGCGCGCAGCCCGCGCACGATGGTCGAGGTGCTCATCCCCGACTTTCGCGGGCAGGCGCCGCTTGTGCACCGCGTCGTGGACGCCGGGCCCGACGTCGTCGCCCACAACGTCGAGACGGTCGCGCGCTTGCAGTCCCGGGTGCGGGACCCCCGCGCCACCTATGCGCAAAGCCTGGACGTGCTGGCCGCCATCAAGGGCCGGGACGCCACCCGCCACACAAAGTCCAGCATCATGGTGGGCCTGGGCGAGACGGAGGACGAGGTCGTCCAGACGATGCGCGACCTCCGCGGCGTCGGGGTGGGGTTCCTCACCATCGGCCAGTACCTTCAGCCCACCCCCAAGCACCTGAAGGTCGAGGCCTTCATCGAGCCGGCCACCTTCGACCGCTACCGCGACCTCGGCCTGGGGCTCGGCTTCCACTACGTCGCCAGCGGGCCGTTGGTGCGCAGCAGCTACAAGGCCGGCGAGTTCTTCATCCACTCTTTCCTGGAGACGGAGCGCGCCGCCGCCGCCGGGGGCGTGCTCGCGCCCCCGCCCGCCCTCTCGGACATCGCCGCCGCCCTGGAGCCTGCCCCGTGATCCCCCGCGACGCCCTCCACGCCGCCCTCGCGGCCCATCCGCGGGCCCGGCTCTTCGGCGAGTCCCTCGCGCTCGACGCCGCCACCCGCGGCCTCGCGGCGGCCTTCCCCGGGCGGGTCGTCTCCCTGCCCGCGGCCGACGCCACGCTCATCGGGCTCGGGCTCGGCGCGGCGCTCACCGGCGCGGGGGCCATCGTGCTCACCTGCGGGCCGGAGTCTCTGGCCGGCCTCGTGGGCGCGCTCCACAGCGAGGCCGCCCTCGTGGGTGGGGACTTCGGCGGCGCCCTCGTCGTCGTCGTACCGCTGGGCCCGGGGCAGGCGCCGGGTGGGCTCGACGGCCTGCCCGCCGTGCGCGTGAGCGTGGCCGCCTCCGGGCCCGATGCTGCCGCGCTGTTGGGCGAGGCCCTGGGCGCGCCGGGGGTGTCGGTGCTCTTTGCGCCGCGCGTCGCGTGCGCCAGCGCCAACCTCGCCACCCCCGCCACCGCCGGCCGCGGCGTCCAGGTTCGCGCGGGCAGCCATGCCGTCGTGCTCAGCGCCGGGGACGGCGTGGCCGAGGCCCTCGCCGCCGCCGAGGCCCTCGCGGCCGAGGGCTTGTCGGTGGGCGTGGCCGACCTCCGCTACCTCGCGCCCGTGGACACCGCGCTGCTCGCCGAGCTCGTCGGGGCGTCCGGGCGCGCGGTGCTGCACGGGGTCCCCGAAGGCCTCGTCAGCGCCGTCGTGGCCGCCGCCTTCCTCCGTCTGGAGAGCCCGCCGCTCACCGTCCCGCTCGGGGGCGCGCTGGCGCCGGCCGTCCGGGCCTCCGTCCACTTCTGACACCGGCCGCGGCCCTGCGCCGCGGCCTCCACCGTTTCCGACAGTTCCGGGGTGCCGCCCATGTTCGTGTTCCACCTGCCCGAGATCGGCGAAGGCGTGGTCGAGGGGGAGATCGTCAAGTGGCTCGTGAAGGAGGGGGACGTCGTCAGCGCCGACAAGCCCGTCTGCGAGGTCATGACCGACAAGGCCACCATCGAGATCACCACCCCGCGCTCCGGGGTCGTGGCCAAGCGGCACGGCGCCGAGGGCCAGGTCATCAAGGTCCACACCCCGCTGCTGGAGCTGGACGAGAGCGGGGGCGCCGGGGTCGCCGCGCCCGCCCCCGTCGCCGCGCCCGCCCCCGTCGCC
>JBEIVK010000055.1:0-12452 GCA_040373935.1 Alphaproteobacteria bacterium | reverse complement strand
GGCATCGGCGCGCTCACGATCTCGTCGGTGCCGAAGGCGCAGGTCATCATCGACGGGCGCTTCGTGCGGTCAAGCCCGCTGTTCCGCCATGAGGCCGTGGCGGGCACGCGCACGGTCACCCTCATCGCGGAGGACGGCCGGCGGACCACCTTCCAGGTCGATGTGCCGGAGGGCGGGGAGGTGCGCCGCGTGTGGTCCTTCGAGACGGGCGGCTTCATCAGCCAGTGACGGGCGGGAGCTGCCCCAGGGCGGCGTCCACGCAGCGGCGCAGCAGGTCTCGCGAGCGCCGGAAGCGCCACCGCCAGCCGCCCAGCGGGTCGGGCACCTCGCCGACGGCGCCGAAGGGGCCAAGCAGCAGCACGCGGTCTTGGCAGTCCGGGATGTGCTCGCGCAGCCAGGCCTGGTGCCGTAGCTCCATCACGAAGATGTGGTGCGCCCAGCCGGCCAGGGCGGCGTCGATGCCCTGGCTGCGGTGCGCCGCGAGGTCCACCCCGGCCTCGCCCATGACCCGGATGGCCAGGGGATCTGCCGGGCGGCCGACGATGCCGAGGGTGCCGGCCGAGCGCGCCTCGACAGGCCGCCCGTGCGCGGGCCCCAGCGCGCGGGCCCAGGCCTCGGCCATCGGCGAGCGACAGATGTTCCCGGAGCAGACGAAGAGGAGGCGGTGCGGGGGCGCGGACATCGGGCAGGACTAACCGCGGCGGCCGGGATAAGCGGGGCGGGCAAAGGAGAGACCATGGGCAATCCGGTCGCCGTCTTCGAGACCAACCTCGGCACCTTCAAGGCCGAGCTTTTCATGGACAAGATGCCGGTCACGGCAGGCAACTTCGTGTCGCTCGTCAACGCGGGCTTCTACGACGGGCTGCACTTCCATCGCATCATCCCGGGCTTCATGTGCCAGTTTGGCTGCCCGTTCTCCAAGGATCCGCGCAGCCCCCGCGCCGGCACCGGCGGGCCCCCGCACGGCACCATCGCGGACGAGTTCCCGGCCGAGCACAAGCTCTCCAACGAGCCCTACACGCTGTCGATGGCGAACACCGGTCGCCCGAACTCCGGCGGCTCTCAGTTCTTCATCAACACGGCCCACAACAGCTACCTGGACTGGTTTGACGGCCGCACGCCCTCCAAGCACCCCGTCTTCGGCAAGATCACCGAGGGGCAGGACATCGTGAAGGCGATCGAGGGGCGCGGCAGCCGCTCGGGCAACGTGGCGGACCCGGTGCAGATGGTCCGCGTCACGATCGTCGAGAGCTGAGCCCCACCGCGGCGCGCCTTCGCCCGTCAGAGCCCGCAGCTTTGGCCGGCGAAGGCACCGTCTCGCTCCAGCCGGGCGCAGCGCGCGCAGCCGCCGTCGCCTGGAAAGCTGAGGCGCAGCGTCTCGGCCCCTTCGAGCACGACGACGCCCTCCGGGACGCTCGTGCAGTCGTCGGTGTCGACGCGCAGGCCGTCGCCGTGAAAGGCGAAGCCGCCCAACCCGCCGAGCGTCGCCGTGCCCTCCACGCGCACGGCGCCATCGGGCGTGGCCTCCGCCCGCGCGCTCACGACCCAGTCGTTCCAGAGGGACTCGCGGGGATCGCGGGGATTGGCGCGGGCCCAGTAGCCCTCGGCGTGCGCGCGCAGGTTGACCGTGGCGGCCCAGGCGAGGTCTGTGTCGTCGCCGTCGACGTAGACCAGCTCTCCCTCAAGGGAGAGAGCGTCGAAGCTCCGATCTTCGACGTCGGGCACCGCCGCGATGCCGAAAGACCACCGCTCGGTGCGGAGCGTGCCGTCGTCGGTGCGGGTGCGGCTGGCTTCGCCCTCCAGCTCGGTGCCCTGGCGCGTGCGGCAGCCGTAGCTGCGCCAGGCGGTCCCGTCCGGGATGATCTCCTCGGCCGGGCAGACGCCGGGCTCGCTCACGTTGGGCGCCAGCAGCGCATCCCAGAGCAAAAGCGGGATGTTGGTGAGCGGGCTTCGGTGGTCGATCCCGGGGATGACCTGCGCGGCGGCGCGCCAAGCGTCGTCGTTGGCCGGAAAGCGGGCGTCCTTCCCGGCGGCCCGTGCCGGGCCCAGGTCAAAGGAGGGCCCGCGCCAACCGTCCCCGGGCGCGCCGGTGTCGGATCCGCCGCTGCACCCTGCCGCGAGCAGGAGGGCGGCCGCCCGAGGGCTCAAGGGCACTCGCCCGCCACCGGGTAGGCCACCGTCACGCCGTCTCCCGGGCCGGGGATGCTGTCCCCGTGGAAGAAGACGCTGTTGTTGCCGGTCGCGTAGGTCCAGCCGTCCTGCGAGTCGTTGGGGATCTCCACGCCGTTGACCGTCACCGTCATCAAGCCCAGGTTGGACGGGGTGAAGTCCAGCGGGAACTCGACCGTCATGCCGGCCGCGGTGAGCGACAGGAAGGAGAGGATCTCGGAGTAGTCAGAGGTGCAGATGCTCGCCCACAGCCCGCCCGTGAGCGCCGTCGCGTCGATGTACTTGTCGCCCCCGGAGGCCGACAGCGTGTTGCCGAAGAAGTCGAACTCCTGGCAGCCCCAGCCGCGGTCCCCACAGATGGCCGAGAACGTGACCTTCTCCGGGTCGGACTTCAGGCCCTCGGCCCAGGTGGCGAAGGAGCCGGCCGACATCGCGCTGAAGTCGTTTTCGTCCGAGAGCACGATGACGGACAGCGCGGCGTCCTCGCGCAAGAAGCCCGCGTTGTCCGTGGACAGCAGCGGCTCGGTGAGCGCGGCCTTCGCGGCGTCGAAGCCACGCTCGTCCCCGGAGCCGGAGGAGCCCTGGTCGATCTGCGCGATGAAGGCGGCGGCCGGGTCGGCCGTGCTGTCCGAGACCACCGGCCCCCGGAAGCGGCCCTGCTGAGACGGGTCGTCCATGTCCGTGGTGACGACCGCCATGTGGTAGTCCAGGCCCAAGGAGATGAACTCGTTGATGAAGTCCTGGAAGTTGGCGACGACCTGGCCTTGCTCCTCCGACATGGAGCCGGAGTTGTCGACCACCCAGAGCACGTCCACCTCGGCGTAGTACTCCTGGATGAACGACTGCTCGTAGATGGCGTCGGTCGCGCCGAAGCCGCCCGCGGGGACCTCGACCAGCGCCTCGTCCGGGTCGTTGCTGGAGAACTCCAGCTCGACCGCGTACTCGACGGTGGCGTTGGGCGTGAAGGCCACGGAGAAGGCGCGGCCCTCGCCCGGGGCGAGCGTGAACGGCGCGCCGTCCCCGTCCACCGCGAAGGCCGAGAGCCCCGCGCCATCAAAGGCCACGGCGTCCACCACGAGGTCGGACCCGCCCTGGTTGCTCACCGTGACGATCTGCGGCGGCGCCGCGCAGTCCTTGGGCAGCCCGCCGAAGGAGAGGCTCGCTGGCTCGACGGAGATGTCTGGGGGGTCTCCGGGGAGGACGGGCTCTGCCGTGTCCTCGGGAGTGGCCGGCGGGTCCTTCTCGCGGTGGAGGTCGTAGTCGGCGGCGCAGCCGGCGAGCAGCAGGGCGGCGAGGAGGTGGGCACGCATGAAGTCCCCAAGGGCGCGTTTGGGCGCGTGGTCTGGTCAGATGGGTAGTGTTGCGCTTGCGCGCGGCGGCGTCAAGGCGGCCTCTGGCCGTCTCTCGGGCTGGGGCGTTACGCTGGGCGGTGGAGGCGCCCATGGCCGGACCTGATGACCGCTCCCTCGACCCGATCGTGGACCGCGTGGTGGCGCGCGTCCGGGAGCGCCTCGTGCAGGACGCCGTCCCGCCGTCGCCGGTCCTGCATGGCACCTGGAACGACGCCACGGCCTTGCAGTCCCTCCTCGGCGCCGGGGCCGACCGCCTGGGCAGCGCGGGCGGCGTGCCGGCGGACGCCGCCGCCATCGCCCGCACCATCGACCACACGCTGCTCAGCCCCACCGCCACGCGGGCCGACGTGGTGAAGGTCTGCGAAGAAGCCCGCAAGCACGGCTTCGCGTCGGTCTGCGTCAACTCCGTGTGGATCCCCCTCGTCGCGGGGTTGCTCGCCGGCAGCCGCACCCTTCCCATCTGCGTCGTGGGCTTTCCGTTGGGCGCGATGTCGGCCCTCTCCAAGGCCGCCGAGACGCGGCAGGCCGTGGCCGACGGCGCCCGCGAGATCGACATGGTCATCAACATCGGCCTGCTCAAGGGCAAGGACTACGACGGCGTCTTCGACGACGTCCGCGCCGTGGTCGAGGCGGCCGGCGTGGTCCCGGTCAAGGTCATCTTGGAGACGGCGCTGCTCAACCGAGAAGAAAAGGTGGCCGGCTGCGCCATCTCCAAGGCCGCGGGCGCCGCCTTCGTCAAGACGAGCACGGGCTTCTCGGGCGGGGGCGCCACCGCCGAGGACGTCGCGCTGATGCGCGCGGTCGTCGGGCCCAACGTCGGGGTCAAGGCCTCGGGCGGTGTGCGCACCATCGACGACGCCCGCAAGATGCTCGCCGCCGGCGCAGACCGCCTGGGCGCGAGCGCCAGCGTCGCCATCGTCACCGGCGGTGCCGGCAAGGGCGCCTACTGATGGGCGTTGCCATCGAGGAGATCCTCTCGGCGCACCGCGATGGCCTCCCCCTCAGCGACGCGCAGGTCAGCTCGTTCGTCGCGGGCGTCGTGTCGGGGGATGTGTCCCGCCCGCAAGCGGCGGCCTTCTTGGCCTTTACGGCGGTGCGCGGCCTCGGGGAGTCCCAGATGGTCGCGCTCACCCGGGCGATGGTGGACTCGGGCGAGCGCTTGCGTTGGCCGGCCGGCCCCGGCCTGCTCATCGACAAGCACAGCACCGGCGGCGTCGGCGACAAGGTCTCCCTGGTGCTGGCGCCGCTGTGGGCGGCGCTGGGGCATCGCGTGCCGATGATCAGCGGGCGCGGGCTCGAACACACCGGCGGCACCCTCGACAAGCTGGAGTCGATCCCTGGTTTTCGGGTGGATCTGGGGCAGGCTGCGCTCGCGCGGGCGCTGGAGACGGCGGGCTGCTTCATCTCCGGGCAGACGGCGGCCCTCGCCCCGGCAGACCGCATCCTCTACGCCTTGCGCAACGAGACGAGCACGGTCCCGTCCATCCCGCTCATCGTGGCGTCCATCCTCTCGAAGAAGCTCGCGGAGGGCATCGACCGCCTCGTCCTGGACGTGAAGTTCGGCAGCGGCGCCTTCATGAAGACCCGCGCGGACGCCGCGGCGCTCGCCGCCGCGCTGGAGCGCGTGGGCACGGGGGCGGGTGTGCCCACCACCGCGCACTTGACGCCGATGGACGCCCCGCTGGGGCGGGCGGTCGGGAACGCGGTGGAGGTGGCGGAGGCCATCGACTGCTTGCGGGGCGGCGGCCCGGCGGACTTGCGGGCGCTGGTGCTGCGGCTCGCGGGGCACCCGGAGGCGGAGGCGGCCCTGGACGACGGCCGGGCCTACGCGCGCTTTTGCGCGATGGTGCGCGCCCAGGGCGGCGATCCCGAGGCCCCGCTGCACGGCGCCGGCACCGTCGACGCCGCGGTGTGTGCGCCGCGGACCGGGCGGGTGGTCGGCGTCGACGCCTACCGCATCGGCCGCGCGGCCTTCCTTCTGGGGGCCGGGCGGCGCCGCGCCGAAGACCCGGTGCACCCCGGCGTGGGCGTGCTGCTGGACGTCTCGGTGGGGGACACGGTGGAGCGCGGTGGGCGGCTGTGTGTGCTGCGCCACGCGGGCGGCGTGGGGCTCGCCGAGGCGGTGGCGCTGGCCGAAGGCGCGTTTACGCTCGCGGAGAGCTGAGGGCGGCGCCGGCCGTTCTCGGCGGGGCGACCGCGTGAGGGGACCGGAGGGCGCGCCCAACGGGCGCGGTGCGGCCGAAGGCCGGACCGAGCGGCGTCGCCGCGAGCCTGCAGGGGCCCGACCCGCGCAGCGCGCGGGGCACGCCCCACCTGCGCCCGATGGCCGACCGGAGGGCCGGTGGGCCGAGGCTCAGCGGCCGACGGCGTGCTTGAGCGCGCCGTTCGTGGCGTCGTAATAGGAGATGTGGACGCGCCCGGCGGTGTCGACGGCGACATCCGGCGCTTGGCCGACGTCGCCGGTGCTGTCGACGGTGAGGACGACCCAGCCGGAGCCGTCGTCGGTGGCGGCCTTGAGATTGCCGTTGGTGGCGTCGTAGTAGACGACCCAGGGCTGATCGGTGTCGGAGAAGGCGAGGCGGGCCTGGCTGCCGACGTTGCCGGTGGCGTCGATGCGGGTGGCGGACCAGGTCGAGCCGCTGCGGCAGCCGTAGTAGAGGTCGGCGTCGGAGAGGTCTTGCCAAGCGACGCAGGGCGTGTCGTCGCTCTGCAGGGCGAGCGTCGTCCAGCCGGCGTCGAGGGCGATGGTCTCCGAGAACGCGGCAGAGTCGAAGTCGGCGTCGAAGGTGCTGTACTGGCCCTCGGGGGCGAAGCCGAGGCCGATGGGGGCCGAGCGGTCGTAGAAGGCGACGTTGACCTCGTCGGCGGAGTCGAGGGCGACGCTGGAGTACTCGCCGGAGTAGTAGAGGCCGACCGCCTCGAAGTCGGCGATGAAGTACACCGAGACGCCGAAGGCGGTGAAGTCGGCCACGTAGGGGAGGCCCAGGTCGCCGTCGAACCACGCGAAGGTGGGGAGGTTGCCGGAGTCGACGTCCATCGACAGGTAGTTGCCGAGGGAGGTGGACCCGGTGCTGGTGAAGTCCTCGACGATGTACTCGGCGGACCAGGCGCCGGAGGCGTCCCGCTCGATCCAGTCGACCTCGGTGAGGCCGGTGCCGGTATCCTCCCAGGTGTAGCCGACTTGGAAGGCGTCCGTGCCATCGACGCGGGCGTCGAGGAAGGCGCCGGAGATGGCGGTCCCGGGGTAGGCGACGGCCTCGATGGGCGTGCTCCAGGTGCCGGTGGCGTCGCGCATCACGTACTTGAGCGCGCCGGTGGTGGACTCGTGGTAGGCGATGTGGACCTGGTTGGCCGAGTCCACGTCGATGGCGGACGGGGCGCCCGAGTCCCCGGTGGCGTCCACGGTGCGGACGGTGAAGCGCTCGTCCACCGCGCCGTCGCAGCCGTTGTCGATGCCGTCGGTCGTGTTCTCGGTGTTGCCGGGGAAGGCGGCGTCGTTGTCGTCGTCGCAGTCTTCGTCGGCCGCGACGCCGTCGCCGTCGAGGTCGTCGTCGGGGGTGGACTCGTCGCAGTCGTTGTCGATGCCGTCGTAGGGGACCTCAGACGCGGAGGGAGAGATGCCGGCGTCGTTGTCGTCGCAGTCGCCTTCGTCTTCGGAGAGGCCGTCCCCGTCGTCGTCCTGGGCGTCCGGGTCTACGTCGGTGTCGGCGTCAGAGTCGGCGTCCGAATCGGCGTCGGAGTCGGCGTCCGAATCGGCGTCGGCGTCCGCGTCTGCGTCGGCGTCGGTGTCCGCGTCGGTGTCGGTGTCGGCGTCAGCCTCGGTGTCGGCCGGGTCCGGGTCTTTGCCGTCGCCACCGAAGCCGCGCGAGCACGCGGCGAGCACGAGGAGGACCGAAGAGAAGGGCATCGAACGCATGGGGGGCTCCAAGGCGGAAAGGATTTGACCGAGGCGGAGGAGGCTGTCAACGCGTGTTTCAAGGTCGTTGCACGGGCTGGAGCGCGAGGTGGCCGGTGGCTGCGGGCAGGCCCTCGTCGGCCCACGCCCGCAGCGCGAGCGACCACCCGTCCGGCCCGCAGGAGCCCGCCGCGGAGGCCCAGGACAGCGGGATCTCGCGGTGATCTTCCACCCACACGCCGTCGCACGCGCCGTCGGCGCGCACCGTGACCAGCAGCGTCGCGGCCACGGGGTTGTCGCCGGGCGCCTCGCGCGTGGTGGCCCAGCCGGCGGTGCCGCGCCAGACGCTGTGCCGCCCGCGGCGGGCTGGGTCAGGCCGGGGTTGGGTGGATGGCTGGAGGGGGAGGCGTCGTGCGCGGCGCAAGGCGGCCGGCGCGGCCAGCGGCTCGACCGCGACCACGACCTCCCGGATGTGCGCGGGGGAGCCCGGGTCTGACCACGTGAGCGTGCCCGTGAGGACCAGGGCGGCGGCGCTCACCGCCGGCTGCGCGGCTCGAAGAAGCGAATGCGCTTGCCGTCGTTCGTCTCGTTGGTGCCCTTGCGGACGCGGTGCAGGCGGTCGGACTCCGCCGCGCGATCCGTCTCGGCGCCGATGATGGTGAAGGACCAGTCTTCCCAGGTGTCGTCCACGGGCGTCACCGTGACGAAGGACGAGAGGATGGCGTTGTGGCTCTCGTTGGAGCGCGTGCCGCCGAAGCGCTGCCACGCCGCGCCGGGCTTGGCCTGCTTGACCGGGATCTCTTTGTAGTCCTTGGAGAGATGGAGCTGCCCCGCGAGGCGGTAGTGCTTGTTCTCGGCGACGTCGGGCTTCCAGCCGGCCGCGTAGGCGACGTCGTGCAGGAACACGGAGCACTTCCAGAAGTCGGGGCCCCAGTTGACGCGGTACTCCTTTTGGCCGTTGATGGTGCTGGTGCGGCGCTCGGAGGCGCCGTTGAGACCCGGGTTGGGCGAGTAGAACACGCCGGCGTCTCCCGGCGTGCCGTAGCCGAGCCCCAGCTGGCCGCTCGCGCGCTCTCGGGCGACGCGCAGCATCGGCAGGTTGGAGCCGGCGGCCACGCCGCTGAACAGGCTGGTGGCGGCCGCGAGGTCCCCGCCAGCGCGGTGGGCGCACTCGGCGAACAGGAGCTCGTCGGCGGATGGGATGTAGACGCGGACCCCCGCGGCGAGCTTGGGGGCCGCCGCCTCGCCCATGAGCGCGGTATCGGCGCCGTCGCTGGCGGTGGCGATGTGCTGGTTGAACGCGACGAGCTTGCGCGCCATCATGCCGTGCGCCTCCGCGAGCCGCTCCCAGTCTGCCGACTCGACGCCGGAGACTTGGTCTGCGGTGAGGACGACCCAACGGCCATCGCGCATCTTGGGACGGGTGAGGCGCGGGCTGGCGGCGTGGGCGCCGGCCCAGAGCGAGTCGCCCGCCGCGGCGCCGGACTGCGATTCGTCCCGCAGGCGCGCGGCGACCTCGGCGTTGCCCAGCGTCGATTGCGGACCTGTGGGGGTGCGCGCCGGGCCGGTGACGGGGCCGTCGGTGGTGGGGCCGGAGGTCGTCGGCGAGCGCGGTTCGAGGGTCGGCATGAAACACCCTGCGGCGTTGTATCCTGCGTCCATCGCGCCGGCGTTTCAACCCGGCTGCAAGGGGGCAGGTGGAGCGCCTGACGTCATTCTTGGGCTTGTTCGTGATGATCGCCTTGGCGTGGGCGATGTCCTCTGGGCGTCGCTCGGTGCGGTGGCGGCCGGTCGCGTGGGGGGTGGCGCTGCAGTTTGCCTTCGCGCTGTTGCTGTTGAGTCCGGGGGTGCGCGCCATCTTCTTCGACGGCGTGGACGGCGCGGTGCGGCGGATGCTCAGCTTCGCCGAGGCCGGGGCGACCTTCGTCTTCCAGTCGCTCGTCCCGCATACGGTGCTCGGCCCGGACGGCGCGCCGATCACGGGGCCCGATGGCGCGCCGGTGGTGTACGTGGGGCAGGTGTCGCCGGCCACCCGTACCTTCGCGTTTTGGGTCCTCCCGAGCATCGTCTTTTTCAGCAGCCTGATGCGCGTCGGCTACCACGTCGGCCTGATGCAGCGGGTCGTGTGGGCGCTCGGGTGGCTGATGCAGCGGACGCTGGGCGTGTCGGGCGCCGAGAGTTTGGCTGCCTCGGCCAACGTTTTTGTCGGGCAGACGGAGGCGCCGCTGCTCGTGCGCCCCTACGTCGCCACGATGACGCGCTCCGAGCTGTTCAGCGTGATGGTGGGCGGCTTCGCCACGGTGTCGGGCGGCATCATGGCGGCGTATGTCGGCTTCCTGGAGCGCATCCCGGGCATCGCCGGCCACTTGGTCACGGCGTCCATCCTGTCGGCGCCGGCCGCGCTCGCCATCGCCAAGGTGATGGAGCCGGAGCGGGAGGAGCCGGTGACGGCCGGGCGACTGTCGCTGTCGGCGGTGCAGACGCCCGACGGGGACCGCAACGTCCTCGAGGCGGCTGCGCGTGGCGCCACGGAGGGCATGTCCCTCGCCATCAATGTCGCAGCGATGCTCATCGCGTTCGTCGCGCTCGTGGCGATGGGCGATTGGGTGCTCGGCCTCGTCCCGGTCGGCGGGGCCCCGCTCAGCCTGGCGCGGGTGCTCGGGGTCGCGTTCGCGCCCTTGGCCTTCGCGATGGGCGTGCCCTGGCACGAGGCGGGCGAGGTCGGCCGGCTCCTCGGGGAGAAGATGGTCCTCACCGAGTTCATCGCGTATGTCCACCTGGGGGAGCAGCTGGCCGGTCCGGACCCGATCTCCACCCGCTCCGCCGTCATCGCGAGCTACGCGCTGTGCGGGTTTGCGAACTTCGCCAGCATCGGCATCCAGCTGGGCGGCATCGGCGCGATGGCCCCGGAGCGCATGGGAGACCTCGCGGCGATCGGCTTCCGGGCCATGTTGGGCGGGTCGCTCGCCGCGTTCATGACCGCCTGTGTCGCCGGCGTCTTCTTGCCCGCCTGAGGGCGGAGCTCACCAGCCGCGGCCCTCGTTCGCGTCGGCCACCATGCGCGGCATGAACAGGACGTCGACGAGCTGCCCGATGAAGCAAAGGCCGCCCGTGAACAGCCAGAGCAGCCCCGAGGCCGTGCGCCCCATGTACAGCCGGTGCAGCCCGCACAGCCCGAAGAAGCCTCCGAGCCAGAGGGCGTAGGACGCCACGGTGTCCTTGTTTCGGCGCGAGAGCGCGTGGTTCGACATGGCCGCTTTGCCTCCCGCCGCGGTACGGGGCGCCGCCGCCCACTGTTGCAGGAGCGCCCATGCCCGCTCGCCTCGAAGCCTTCGGCCCGCACTCGCCGCGCCTGGACCCGTTGGCCTGGGCCCACGATAGCGCCGTGCTCATCGGAGATGTCGAGGTGGCAGCCCGCTGCACGCTGTGGCCCACCACCGTGCTGCGCGGGGACCAGGGCGCGATCCGCGTCGGCCGCGAGACGAGCCTGCAAGACGGCACCATCGTCCACGCGACCCTCGGCCTCTCGACGACCTCCGTCGGCGCGCGGGTCACCGTCGGGCACCGGGTCATCCTTCATGGCTGCACCGTCGGCGACGACTGCCTCATTGGCATGGGCAGCATCGTGCTCGACAACGCGGTGGTCGAGCCCTTCTCGATCATCGGCGCCGGGGCCGTCGTGCCGCCCGGCATGCGGGTGCCGCGCGGCTCCCTGGTGATGGGAGTCCCGGGGCGCGTGGTGCGCGCGGTGCGCGACGCCGAGGTCGAGGGGCTCATCCGTCACGGCCACGCCGAATACCAGCGCTTGTGGGCCCGCTACACGGGGGCCGACGCCGGCTGAGCGTCGACGGGCGGATCCGGCGCGGACCGGGTAGAACGAGAGCCCCCCGCCGGCTGCTCCCCGCAGCCGCGCCCGCCTTTCCGGCCGCTCCGGCCCTCGCAGGTCCCCATGCACATCCGCCGCATCGAGCTTCAGGGCTTCAAGTCCTTCCCCGATCGCACGGTCCTCCAGTTCGAGAGCGGCATCTCCGCGGTTGTCGGCCCCAATGGCTGCGGCAAGTCGAACATCGTGGAGGCCGTCAAGTGGTGCCTCGGCGAGCAGAAGGCGCGCAGCCTGCGCGGCAACGCCATGCAGGATGTCATCTTCAGCGGGTCCGATGCCCGGCCGGCGATGGCGGTCGCCGAGGTGACCCTGGTGTTCGAGGCGGCGGACGAGCCCTTCCCCGGGGAGTACGCGCATCTCCGGGAAATGGCGGTCACCCGCCGTCTGTTTCGCGACGGGTCCAGCGAGTACCTCATCAACCGCCAAAAGGTCCGCCTGAAGGACGTGACGGACCTGTTCCTCGACTCCGGCGCGGGCAACCGGCTCTACAGCTTCATCGAACAGGGGCGCATCGGAGAGATCGTGAACGCCCGCCCGGACGAGCGGCGCACGCTCATCGAGGAGGCCGCGGGCATCTCTCGGTACAAGGCGCGCCGCAAAGAGGCCGAGCAGCGACTGGGGGAGGTCGCGCAAAACCTGAGCCGCGTGGGGGAGACGCTCGGTGGGATGTCCGACCGGATGCGCTCTCTGGAGAAGCAGGTCGCCCGCGCGATGCGCCACCGCCGCTTGCGCTCGGCCTTGCGGCAGGGCGAGATCCTCCTCGGGTTGGCCCGGTTCCATGCTCTCGCCGCCGACCGCCGGGCGCTGTCCCAGTCCGTCAAGGACGCGGAGGCGGCGGAGGCCGGTCTCGTGCTCGCCGTCGAGCAGGCTGACGCCCGCTTGCGCCAAGACCGCGCCAATCTGGACCGCCTGGACGCCGTCGTCGGCGCCACGCGGGACGCCCTCTCCGACGCCGAGGCGCGGCGCCGCGAGCTCGAGAGCACGCGCACCTACCTTCAGCGGGAGCGAGAAGAACAGGCGCGCCAGGCCGAGTCGCGGGCCCGTGAAGGCGAGGATGCCCGCCAGCGCCTCACGGCCGCCCAAGCCCGCCGCACCCAGACGGCGCAGGCCCGCGCGGAGGCCGAGGCGCGGCTCGCCGAGGCGGACGCCGAGC
>JBEIVK010000884.1:0-1806 GCA_040373935.1 Alphaproteobacteria bacterium | reverse complement strand
GCGGCGGCGGGGGTGCGCACGGCCTACGTGAGCCTGGACGGCGCGACCGCGGCCACGGTGGACCACTCGCGCGGCCGGGCGGGCAGCTTTGACAAGTCGATCGGGGCGATCGAGCGGTTCCAGGCGGCCGGTCTGCCCGAGGTGGTCGTCGCCTGCATCCTCCACGCCGGCAACGCCCCCGAGGTCGAGTCGCTGCTGGGGCTCGTCGCGGCGCGCGGCCTCGCGCTCGTGGTGCAGCCGCTGTACCAGAACTTCGGCAACAACGCGTACAACCCGGACTGGTGGCGGGAGAGCCCGCTGTTCCCGCGGGAGCCCGCGGCCCTCGCCGCGGTGGAGGCCGCCCTGGACCGCCTGACGGCGGAGCGCCTGCGCGGCGGCCCCGTCCAAAACGACGCCGCCCAGCTTCAGGCGATGAAGGCGCATTTCCGCGCGCCCGCGGCCGATCCGGGGCACTCCTGCCGGGCGGGGCACACGGACTTGAGCGTGGACCCGCGCGGCCGCTTGCGGCTCTGCTACTTCTTGGACCCGGTGGGCCACCTCGCGTCGCCGGCCCCGCTGGGCGCGGTTTGGGACGGGCCGGAGGCCCTGCGCCGGCGCTGGGAGGTCTCTCGCTGCGAGCGGCATTGCTCGCTTCTCAACTGCAACTTCGCCCAGGGGTAAGGGCTGCCGCGCGCTCAGCCGCCCGGCAGCGGGCGGAGCACGGCCCGGACGGGGCTGGCGTCTGCGCCGTCGATGGGCAGCGGCAAGGCGATGAGCTCATAGACGCCGGGCGGCACGTGGCCGAGCAGCAGGCCCTCCAGCACCGCCATGTCGTGCGCGGCGACCGCCTGGTGGGACAGCAGCGCGGCGTCGTCTTGCAGGTCGATGGAGGGCGTGTCGATGCCGACGAGGCGCACGCCGCACCCCGCGAGGTGATGCACCAACGCGGGGGACAAGGCGGCGAAGTCGGGGTTCCAGGCGTCGGGATCGGGGAAGGTGCCGGTGTGGAGCAGGACGCGCGGCGCCCGGGGCGCGTGCGGCAGCATCGCGGGCGTGATGCGCCCGCCGCGCGGAACGTCGACCCGCAGGACCTCGCAGGGGCCGAGGTAGAAGTCCAGGCTGCGCGCCGCGATGCCGGGGGCGCCGGCCTGGTAGTGCGCCGGGGCGTCGGCGTGGGCGCCGAGGTGCACCGTGGACTCGATGGTGGAGAGATCCAGGTTGGCCCCGGCGTCCAGGCGGCAGAGGTAGCGCTGGCGGAAGGGCGTGTCCCCCGGGAACACGCCGATGCGCGGCGAGATGCGGGGGCTGAGGTCGTAGAGGGTCATCCGGCGGCGGGGCCGGCCAGGGCCACGACCTTGAGCTCCACGGCGATGGGCGTGGGCAAGGCGCGGATGGCGAGGGTGGTGCGGGCGGCCTGGATGCCGGTGAAGTATTCAGCGTACACGGCGTTGTAGGCGGCGAAGTCCCGGTCCATGTCGATGAGGAAGGCGGTGACGTCGACCACGCGGTCGAGCGAGGAGCCCGCGGCTTCGAGGATGCGGCGGACGTTCTCGATGCAGGCGCGGGTCTGGGCCGCGGCGTCGTAGGGCAGGGGCGCGCCGTCCGGGGCGCGCACGGGGCCGCCCGGGATCTCGTTGGTGAGGGGCTGGCGCGGCCCCACCCCGGAGAGGAAAAGGAGATCTCCCACCCGGCGGGCGTGCGGGTAGGCGCCGACCGGGGCCGGCGCGGCCGCGGCGTCGACGTGCAGGACCGACGCGGGTTGTGGGGCGACGGGCGTCGGGGCGACGGGCGCCGGGGCGACGGGCGCCGGGGCGACGGGCGTCGGGG
>JBEIVK010000379.1:0-4344 GCA_040373935.1 Alphaproteobacteria bacterium | reverse complement strand
GTGACGCCGTGGATGGGCGCCCTCGCCATCCCGCTGGTCTTCGTGTTCACGCTCATCGCGGTGAACGCGACGGGCCTGACGTCGATCACGCCCACGAGCGCCCTCGGCAAGCTCACCCAGCTCACCTACGGCGCGCTCGCCCCGGGCAACGTCACCACCAACCTCGCGACGGCCGGCATCACCGCGGAGGTCGCCTCCAACGCGGCCAACCTCCTGATGGACATCAAGCCCGGCTACATGCTCGGCGCCAAGCCGCGCCAGCAGGCGCTGGGCCACTGCCTCGGCATCGTCGCCGGGGCGCTCGTGGCCGTGCCGGTCTTCTTCTTGGCCTTCGTGCGGGACAATCCGGCCGGGATGATCACGGAGGCCCACCCGTTCCCCAGCGCCATCGTCTGGAAGGCCGTGGCCGAGGTGCTCACCAGCGGCCTCTCCAACCTCAAGCCGAGCGCGCAGGTCGCGGCAGCGGTGGGGGCGGTGGCGGGCGTGCTGCTCGAATGGCTGCGCAGCGCGACGAAGGGGCGCTTCCCCATCTCGGCGGTCGGGCTCGGCCTCGCCTTCGTCATCTCCTTCAACACCTGCTTGGCGATGTTCCTGGGCAGCCTCCTCTTTTGGCTGGCCGGCAAGCTCTTCACCGACAAGGCCAAGCTGCCCCACCGGGTGCTGGTGGAGAACCTGGAGCCGACCACGGCGGGCATCATCGCCGGGGGCGCGCTGATGGGCATCGCCGTGATTTTGGTCGAGGTGTTCGTGCTCGGCGGCTGAGGCCCGCGGCGCCGCAGGAAGGGGGCGTTACGGGGGAAACCTGGGTTTCCCCTGTCCCCGCACCGAGAAGGCCGGCGCGGCGGGTCGGGGCGCGGTAGAGAGGACGGGCGACGCGCGGCGTCGCGGCGAGGCGCAGATGGGCTGGTTCGAGCGGCATTCGGGCGGGAGGCCGGCGGAGGAGGCGCAGCGGGAGATCGCGCGGCAGGTGCGGGCCGCGGGGGTCGACCGCGGGGTGGACGCCCTGTGCGGCCCTTACGGGTGTCGGCGGTTCCTCCTGCGTTTTGGGGCGCGCGGCGGCGCGGTGCGGGTGTCGGCCGTGGAGGCCGTGCCGTTGGCCTGGGGCGGTGGGCCGCCGCCGGCCGAGGGGCGGGACGCGGCCTTGGCGGTCGTGGAGCGGAGCCTGGGCGTGCTGCATCGCAACATGGCGGTGCGCACCCCTTGGGAGCGCGGGGCGCTCGCGCTGGTGCGGGATGCGCATGGCCGCACGAGCCTGACGGCCCTCTTCGACGACGACGCAGACGCCGCCTCGCTCGACCAGCTCCCCGCGCCCGGGCCGCCCGGTCACCCGCTGGAGCGCCCGGAGACGCGCCGCTTGCTGGCGGACTGGGAGGGCCCCGTTCAGGCCCTGCACGCCCGCACCCGCGCGGCCCCGCCGGTCTGGGACGACTGGGAGGTCTTGGACGACACGACCCTCGTCTTCACCGAGGGCGAGGGCCCCGCCGGCGCCGAGCCCGCGCGCACCCGGCGCTTGCCCTGCCGCACGCTGGCCACCTGGGAGGCGCGGGGCAGCCGCTTCACCTGGCAGACGGGCGCCCCGCTGTTCGATGACCCGCTCTTCGCCGAGCGGCCGTTCCCGGCGCCCTTCGACGCGGCGACCGAGCTGTGCTTGCTCGCCGGGGCGATGCTCGGCGCGCGAACCCTTTTCATCCAGCCGGTGGACGACGCCGGCACCGTGCTCATCGTCGCGGTGCTCGGGGGCTGAAGGCGCCGCCCGGGCGGCGCGCGGCCTGCGGACGGCTTAGGAGGCCGGGACCGTCGGGGACCGCATGCACCGCCTCATCTCGCTCTTTCTCGTGGCTGGCCTCGGGGCCGCCGTCCTCCCCGCTTGCCAGCCGCCGGCCGCCGTGGAAGAGGCCGGGGGCATCGTCGTGCCGGCGCCGGGCCCGGACGCCCGCATCCGCGCCGCGCTGGACCGCGTGGGCAGCGCCGCCGTGTCCTTCGACGGCGCCGAGCTCGCCACCAAGTGGGGCACCATCGCCACGGACCGCCCGGACAAGCTCACCGGGCTCGCCCCGGAGGTGAAGGTCCTGCCGATCTTCGGGGACGCCGAGCTGGAGGCCGCCTTTCTCGGCGGGTCGGACGCCGCCTTCGCCGAGGCGCTGGTCAAAAAGGGCGTCAAGGGCGTCCTGCTGCACAACCGCATCACCCCTTCGGTGGACCGCGGCTCTCAGGCGGCCAAGCGCCTCTACCACCACGACCACCTGGAGATGTTCCGGCTGCGGCGGGTGAGCGAGGGCCTCCACTACTACGAAGTGATGGAGAAGCCCTACTTCCTGCCGCCCGCCCTCGCCGATGGCGCGCTGCGCTACGTGCGCGCGCGGCTCACGGGGGCGCCCCCCGGGCAGTTCCCCGAGGTGCCGCCGCCCCTCGGCGTGTGGGCCTTCGCGGTGGTCGCGCGCGGGCAGGGCCAAGAGCTGCTGGTCGCCTTCGGTCAGGACAAAGACCTGCAGCGCGCCCTCGAAGAGGTGGTGCGCGACTTGGAGTCGGGCCACCGGCGCAAGATCGAGCTGCTCGGCTTTCCTCCGCTGGCGGACCATCTGGCCAGCCTGACGCTGGAGCTGCACCACATCACCGAGCGCGCGGTCGTCGAGCCGCGCGGCGAGGAGCTGCTCGAAGACCTCTGGGAGATGGGCATCGACGGCGCGTTCTTGCTGTCGGCAGACCAGAAGGAGCGCGCCTTCCTGCCGGGCGCGGTGGCCTACACCCGCTCCATTCGCACGGCGGACGGCTTCCTCCGCACGGCCGCCGAGGTCGGCGGCATGAGCGAGCGCCGGCCGTGGCGCGACGCCAAGGCCACGCTGGAGCTCGTGCGCTCCGTGCACTACCGCGAAAAGCCGGGCGGAGGCGTGCATCTCCTCTACCGCGGGGTGCAGCCGGTCGGGCTCTCGCAGGTGAGCGTGGAGGCCGTGCGGCAGGGCGTCGTGGCCGCGGGGGACTGGTACATGGCCAACCTCGCGCCGAACGGGCAGCTCGTCTACAAGTTCTGGCCTGCCGAAAACCGCTACTCCAACGAGTACAACGAGGTGCGGCACACGCTCGCCACCTGGAACTTGGTCCAGGCCTGGGAGATGGACCCGTCGCGCACGGAGTTCCTCGAAGGGTCTCGCCGGGCGCTCGACTTCACGGAGCGCTTCCTCAAAAAGGAGACCGACCCGAAGACCGGCCTGCCGATGGCCTACTACCACTTCAACAACAACAACAAGCTCGGCACGGTCGCCGTGCATCTGCTCGGCATGATCGCGCTGGCCCGCGCCACCAACGACCACCGCTGGGACGAGCAGATGAAGGAGATGGGGCGGTTCATCCTGTTCATGCAGGAGGACACCGGGGCCTTCCGCGGGTACCACGTCCCGCCCGGCCACCCCTACTACAACCAAAAGAACGACATCGTCCCCGGCGAGGCCGCGCTCGCGCTGGTGCATCTCACCGAGTACTTCGACGACGACGCGTGGATCGCGACGCTCCCGAAGTATTGGGAGTACTACATGCCGTGGTTCCGCGAGCGCGCCAAAAAGAAGGACGACAACGCGCCGTGGCCGGCCTACGTCTACGACAACCAGACCCGCCTGGACCTCGTGCAGATCGGCCCCTGGACGGTGATGGCCGCCGACGCCTGGTACCGTCGCAAAAAGGACGCCGAGGCTGCCGCCTTCGGGCTCGAGGTCGCCCGCTGGATGATCGAGACCTACGAGTGGCGCGAGGACCGCACGCCCTTCCCGGATTATGTCGGCGGCTACTACAAGATGCCGGGTGAGCTGCCGGCGATGCAGGCCTTCTGCTACGCCGAGGGCACCGCGGCCGCCTACAAGCTGGCCCTGTCGTTCAAGCCGGACGAGGCCGCCTTCTTCGAAAAGGCCACGCGCGAGACGATGCGGTTCTCGTTGCAGATGCAATACGACGACCGCTCGACCTACGCCTTCTCCCGGCCCGAGCAGGTGGACGGCGGCATCCGCTACGCCATGAACGAGACCAAGGTGCGCGTGGACTACGTGCACCACGCGCTCTCGGCCATGTACCAGTGGGTGCTCGCCGCCCGGCTCGATCCCGCCCTGCCCGCGCCGGTCAAGGACGGGGCGGCCTTGCCGTCCCAGGTGGAGTCGGCGGCGCGCCGGGCGGCGGTGCGCGCGGGCACGGCCTCGCGCAGCGGGCCGGCGGTGGTCCTCACGCGCACGGGCCGCTACCCGGTCCCGATGGCCGACGTCAACAAGCTCTCCCCCGGCGAAAAGGGCGATGGGCAGTAGGCTGCGGCGGGCCGCCGCCGCGGTCGCCGGGCTGCTCCTCCTCGGGGCCAACGCCCTGGCC
>JBEIVK010000302.1:0-5152 GCA_040373935.1 Alphaproteobacteria bacterium | reverse complement strand
GCGGCCCAGGCCCCCACCGGGCGGCCCTTGGCGAGCGCCCGCAGCTCGTGCACGACCAAGGGGGCGGCGGCGTCGGCCCCGAGCCCAGCGCCGACGACCGCCTCGAAGAACGCGGCCAGCGCGTCGTCCTGCGCGAGCACCCGCGCCTCTTCGGCGCCGACCCCGCGGGCGACGAAGGCGGCGGCGGCCGGCGAGAGCGCGGCGGCGACGGGGGCCTTCTCGGTGGGGGCCTCGGCCGCCTCGTCCCGCGGGGCGGGGGCGCCCACCGCCGGCTCGGACGCGCGGGCGGACCAGGACTCCTTGAGGCCGACCACCCTGTTGAGCACGAAGCGGCCGGCGGCCGCCAGCACCGGGTCCACGAAGAAGTAGCCGGCGCGCTCCAACTGCACGCGGCTGCCGCCGGGCAGGGCCGCCGCCCACGGCTCGATGAAGCCGGCGCGCACGACGAGGGAGTCGGGGTTGAGGTCGTCCTTCCAATCGCGCTCGGCGCCGGGGGCCGGCGCGGTGAAGAGGCGGTCGTAGAGGCGGATCTCGGCGGGCACGGCGGTGGCGGCGTCCACCCAGTGGATCGTGCCCTTCACCTTGCGCCCGGCCGGCGCGCGTCCCCCGCGGGTGTCGAGGTCTGCCTCGGCGAAGACGCGCACCACCGCGCCGTCCGGGCCGTGCTCGACGCGGGTGCAGCGCACGACGTAGGCGTACTTGAGGCGCACCTCCGCCCCGGGGGAGAGGCGGTGGAAGCCCGGCGGGGGCTCCACGGCGAAGTCGCCGCGCTCGATGAGCAGGCGCCGGCCGAACGGAACGGGGCGCCGCCCCTCTTGCGGAATGTCCTTGGGCCAGAGCGGGGCGTCGAAGGACTCGGCGTGGCCGGCCGGGAGGTTCTCGATGACCAGCTCCAGCGGCTCGGCGACGGCCATGACCCGCGGCGAGACGGGGCTCAGGTCGTCCCGCAGCGTGTCCTCGAAGAGCTCGATCTCCACGATGGAGTTGGCCCGGGCGACGCCGACGCGCTCGGCGAAGGCCCGGAGCGCCTCGGGCCGCACGCCGCGGCGGCGCAGCCCGGCCAGGGTGGGCATGCGCGGGTCGTCCCAGCCCTCGACGCCGTGCTCTTGCACGAGCTGCAGCAGGCGCCGCTTGCTCATCATGAAATAGGTGACGTTGAGCCTGGCGAACTCCGTCTGCTCCGGCGGCGTGGGGATGTCGAGCGCCGCGAGGATCCAGTCGTACAGCTCGCGGTTGTTGTCGAACTCCAGCGTGCAGATGGAGTGCGTGATGCCCTCGATGGCGTCCGACAAGCAGTGGGCGAAGTCGTAGAACGGGTAGACGAACGAGGCCGTGCCCGTGCGGTAGTGGGGCGTGTGCTTGATGCGGTAGAGCAGCGGGTCCCGCATCTTCATGTTGGGCGAGGCCATGTCGATGCGCGCCCGGAGCACCCGCGCGCCCTCGGGGAACTCCCCCTGGTGCATGCGCGCGAAGAGATCCAGGTTCTCGGCGACGGAGCGCCCCGCGAACGGCGAGCGGGTGCCCGGCTCGGTGACGGTGCCGCGGGTGGCGCGAATGTCGTCTTCGCTGAGGTCGCAGACGTAGGCGAGCCCCTTCTCGATGAGGCGCACGGCGTAGGCCCGGAGCTGCGGGGCGTAGTCCGACGCGTAGAAGACCTTGTCCCCCGGCTCGAAGCCGAGCCAGCGCAAGTCGCGGGCGATGGCCTCGACGTACTCCGGGTCTTCGGTCTCGGGGTTCGTGTCGTCGTAGCGCAGGTGGCAGACACCGCCATAATCCGCCGCCAACCCGAAGTTGAGGCAGATCGACTTCGCGTGGCCGATGTGGAGGTAGCCGTTCGGCTCGGGCGGGAAGCGCGTGACGACGCGGCCGCCGTACTTGCCCGAGGCGATGTCGGCGTCGATCTTCTGGCGGATGAAGTCCTTGGCGCGGGCGGTCACGGGCGGCTCCCGGTGCGGGGGAGCGCCCGCCTAACGCGTTGCGCGGCTGGACCGCACAAAGTCCACCGCAACCCGCAGGGCTTCGAGCTTCACGGCGTCGTAGGCGTCCTCCGCCTCCGGGGGCTCGGCGGCCGGCGCGCCGGGGGCGGCGACGGGCGGCGGCGGGGGCGGCTTGGGGGCCGGGC
Organism: Alphaproteobacteria bacterium; assembly: GCA_040373935.1. Classification (GTDB taxonomy): domain Bacteria; phylum Myxococcota_A; class UBA796; order UBA796; family UBA2385; genus JBEIVK01. The sequence goes on along the minus strand of JBEIVK010000302.1, from coordinate 3,030 downwards.
TGAGCCGCGCCTTGGCCAGGGCGTCGCCGGGGCGATGGGCCTTGGCCTTGGCTTCGAGCGCCTCCAGCGCCGCGCGCTCCTCCTTTCGGGCCGCCAGCGAGAGCGAGATGGGCTTGCCATCCTGGGCCTCGCGCCAGGCGCGGATCTCCGCCTGGACTTGGAAGGCCGGATCCTGGGCGACGCGGGCGGTGCTCGCTTGCTGGAGCGCCGGCACGACCGCCGCGACCGAGGACTTTTGGACCTTGGCGGGCTTGATCTCGTCGTAGGGCAGGGCGTTGGGCAGGCTCTCCTCGCCCTCGGCCACGCCGTCTTCGGGCGAGGGCAGGACGACATCGGCCGCGACCCCCGAGAACTGCGTGCTGCGACCGCTCACGCGGTAGAACTGGTCCGTCGTGAACTTGAGGGCGCCGCCCGTGTCTTCGGAGAGGCCGTCGGCCATGCGGCCGAGCAAGGGCCCGAGGTCGATCAGCTGCTGCACGGTGCCCTTGCCGTGGGTCTTGCGGGCGCCGACGACGAGGGCCCGCCCGTAGTCTTGGAGCGCGCCGGCGAGGATCTCGGAGGCCGACGCCGACCAGCCGCTCGTCAGCACGACGAGCGGGCCGCCCCAGACGACGGAGGCGTCTTCGTCTTCGAGGACTTCGAGCTTGCCGTCGCGGTCCTTGACCTGGACGACCGGCCCGGTGGGCAGGAACAGCCCGGTGAGCTCGATGGCCTGCTGGAGGGAGCCCCCGCCGTTCTCGCGGAGATCCAGCACCACCACCTGCACACCCTGGGCCTCCGGGCTGGTGAGCAGGCGGCGCACGTCCGCCGCCGTGCTGCGCACCGGCCCGCCCTTCCCGTTGGGCCGGACGTCCTGGTAGAAGGTGGGGATGTCGAGGAGGGCGACCTTCACGCCGTCCAGCGCGTAGACCTCCATCTGCGCGGCGGACTCGGCGACGACCACCTCGTCTCGGGTGATGCGGACCTCCTTGGTGCCCGCGCCAGCCGGGGCGTCGGCCGGCAGGACCGTGAGGATGACGTCCGTGCCCTTGGGCCCCCGGATGAGCTTCACGACGCGGTCGATGCGGAGATCCAGGATGTCGGTGGGCTCGGCGCCGGGAGCCGACACGGCGACGATCTTGTCGCCCGGCTTGAGGATGCCTTGGCGATCGGCGGGGCCGCCCGGCACCAGCGACTTGACGACGGTGTACTCGCCGTCCGTTTGCAGGGTGGCGCCGATGCCCTGCAGGCTGTCGCGCATCTGGATGTCGAAGTCGTCTTTGGAGGCCGGCTTCATCCAGAGGGTGTGGGGGTCGAAGGCGCCGCCCATCGAGGAGAGCCAGATCTCGAGCACGTCGAGGGCGTCTTGCTCCGAGAGGTCCTTTTGCATGCGCTTGTAGCGCTTGCGCAGGCGATCCCGGGTTTCGTCCTCGGACTTCTCCTGAAGCGCGTTGTTGACCACCTCGGAGAGGATGCGCTGCCGCCAGAGGGCGTCCTGGGCCGCCGCGCTGGAAGGCCACGGGTCCTCCTCGCGGTCGATGTCGAACGAATCGGCGCTCTCGACCGGCAGCGGGCCGTCCAGGACCGAGAGGGCGTAGCCCACGCGCTCGCCGAAGCGCGACTGGTAGAGCCGGTAGATCTCCCACATCGGCGAGAGATCTGCCGGAGTGACGCCGAGCGTGTCGTCGAGGCCGCGGCCGTACTTGCGCTCGAAGGCCTCGACGTCGGAGGCGAGGAAGATCATGTGGTTCGGGTCGAGCGCGTCGAGGTACAGCCGCAGCCAGCGCGCCGAGGCGGCGTCGTCGAAGCGAGCCTCCCGGTAGTGGTAGCGCTCGAGCGTCACCCCCGCGAGGCTGGTGATGAAGGCCTCCGCGGACGGCGAGGCCGGCGGAACGGCGGCGGCCTCCCCGGTGCAGGCCGGAGACGCGAGCAGCGCCCCGGCCAGGAGGAGGGCCGACGGGAGGGCGACGGGGAGCCAGGAGGGGGCGCGCATGGTGCTCGGAATTTAGCCCGAACCCACGAGGCCGGGAGGGACTTCCCGCCGCGCGATCACCCGGCGGGGAGGGTGGCCGCGTCGAGCAAGGGCGCCAAGGCCGCGCGGACCCGCGCTTCGACGTCTTCGGGCGGGCCGCTGGCGTCGACGCGGAGGATCGTCTCGCCCTCGGCGCGGCAGTGGACGAGCACTTGGTCGTAGGCATCTCGCACGAGCCGCAGGCGGTCCAGCGCCTCGAAGCGCTCGCGGGCGAGGCCGCGGGCCATCACGCGGGCGAGGCAGGCCTCGGGTGACAGGCCCAGGAAGACCGTGGCGTCGGGCTTGCGAAAGCCAGCGTTGAGCGTGGCGACCATCGGCAGGCCCAACGCGAGGGACTGGTAGGCCAGCGAGGAGTGGTAGTAGCGGTCCGAGAGGACGACGGCGCCGGAGGCGAGCGCGGGGAGGATCTCGCGGTCCAGGTGGTCCCGCCGGTCGGCCGCGAAGAGGTAGGCCAGCGCGGCGTCCCCGATGCCCGCGGACGGGCCGTCCGGGCGCAGGGCGTCCCGCAAGAAGCGGCCGATGGGGCCCTCCGAGGGCTCCGTGGTGGTGTGCACGGCCCGGCCCTCCGCGCGGAGCGCAGCGGCGAGGCGATCGACCTGGACGGTTTTCCCGGAGCCGTCCAGCCCTTCGATGACGATGAACGCGGAGCGGGCCATGACGAACCGCTAACCGGCCCGGCGCGCGGGTGTCCGACCCCTGGGATACCCTCCCCGCACCTTTCGCTCGGGTGCTCCATGCTCGTCGTCCTGCTCGCCGGAATCGCCGCCGCTGCACCCGCCTCCGCCTGGGAGCGCGAGCGCCTCCTCGCGGCCTTCGACGGTCACTTCGCCGCTGCTGCGCCCCACGCCCACGCGGGTCCCGGCGCCGGGTCCTGCCTCACCGGGCTCGTGGCCGAGCTGCGCGCCGGCTGGCAGCACCTCACGCCGGCAGACCGCGCGCGGGTGTCGGCCACGCTGTCGCCCGGGCGCGCGCTGGTGGAGCCGCCGGCCCCGCCGGCCGGCCCGCCGCCCCCGCCCGAG
>JBEIVK010000142.1:0-8340 GCA_040373935.1 Alphaproteobacteria bacterium | reverse complement strand
GCGCTGACCCGGGCGTAGGCGGCCGCGCCGAGCGCCAGGGCGAAGGCGGCGAACCACGGCCACCGCACGGCGCGGGCGCCGCGCGGGCCGGCGGCCTCGAGCGCCAAGAACACGAAGGGCAGGACGGCGCCGGGCTCCTTGCTCAGCGCGGCGGCGACCATCGCGCCGACGCCGCCGAGGCGCAGGCCGACGCCGGAGCGCCCCTCCGCCTCGGCGTTCAACGCGCGGGCCCACGCGCCGACGGCGAGGAACGAGAAGAGGCCGCAGAGCACCTCGCTGCGGCCGGTGATGTACGCCACCGACTCCGAGAGCATGGGGTGGAAGGCCCAAATGGCGGTGACGAGCAGGGCCCGCGGCGCGGCCTGCCCGACGGCGAAGCGCCGCAGGACGGCCTCGGCGGCGAACCAGGCGGCGCCGACCGAGAGCCCCTGGAGCAGCAGGTTGGTGAGGTGGTAGCCCCGCGGCACGAAGCCGTGCTGCTGAAGGTCGAAGGCGTAGGTGAAGATGAGCAGGGTGCGCCCGACGTTGTAGCGGGCGACGGCCCGCCAGTCGTCGAAGGAGCGGATGGCGAGGTTGCCGACGACCTCGACCTTGTCGTCGTAGACGAAGGGGCCGTCGAGGGCCGGCAGATAGGGCAGCGCCGCGAGCACCGCGAGGGTGAGCCAGAGGGCGCGGCGGATCCACGGGTGGTCCATCATCGGGGGCCCCTGCCGTCGAGGATGCGCTCGTAGAGCGCGAGGTGCATGGCCGCCACGCGGTCGAAGGCGAGCCGCTCGTGGATGTAACGCCGGCCGCGCGCGACCATCGCGGCGGCGGCCTGTCGGTCGGCGAGCAGTGTGGCGATGCGGTCCCGCAGGCCCGCGGTGTCGCCGTGCCGCACGAGCAGCCCCGCGCCCGCCTCGGCGATGAGCTCGCCGCAGCCGCAGTCGTCGGCCACCACCACCGGCGCGCCGCAGAGCAGGCCCTCGAAGGGCACAAGCCCGAAGATCTCGTCGCGCGAGGCGTACACCAGGACGTCAGCGTCGGCGAGCAGGGCGAGGCGGGCCGGGCCCTCCAGCAGCCCGACGAAGCGCACGGCGTCCCCGGCCTCCGCCCGCGCCTTCTCGAGGCCGCCCATGTCGTTCCCGGCGACGACGAGGCGGCTGCCGTGGGGCCCGCCGCCCGCGAAGGCCCGGACCAGATGGTCCACGCCCTTTCGCGGCGACACCTGCCCCAAGTACGCGACCACGGGGCCGCCCCCGAGCCCGTGGGCGGCCCGGAACGTGCCGCGCGGCGGCAACGGCGCGAACTCCGCGAGGTCCAGGCCGTTCGGGATGCGCGCGACGCGGGCGGCCGGCACGCCGCAGGCCCGGTGCACCGCCTCGTCCGCCGCGGACACGGCGATGCAGGCGGCGGCGCGGGCGGGCACGCGCGCCGCGAACAGCGCGTCCCACACAAGCTTGACACCGACCTTTCGCTCGTGGCGCGCGAGGGTGCCGTTGCTCGTGAGGGCCCAAGGCCGGCCGTAGCGCCACGCCCAGTCGGCGGCCGCGGTGTTGAGCAGGTGACGGTGCCCGTGCAGGTGCAGCAGGTCGATGGGAGCGGCCTCCTGCACGGCGTCCAGCGCGCGCGCCGCCCCGCGCGGCAGGAACAGCTGCTGCCGGTACGCGAGGCGGTTGGAGAGGTTCGGGACCGTGTGGACCTCGACGCCGTGGTGGACGCGCCGCGCCGGGACCGCCGCCCGCCGCGCGCCGTCGAAGGCGTCCGTCGTCAGCACGCTCACGCGCAGGCCGGCCGCGACCTGGGCGCGCGTGAGGCCGTCGACGATGCGCGGAATGCCGCCGTACGCCCAGGTGGGCGGGAAGTACGGGGTGACGTGGACGACGTGGATCGGACACCTCGGGTGGCGAGCGCGGGGCGGATTGACGCGGCCGGTGCGCGCCCGTTACCCTGCCCGCGTCGCGGAGTCTGCCATGCGCGCGTCGTTCCTCGTGGTCCTCCCCGCCCTCGGCGCCTTCGCGGCCGGCTGCGGCCCTGATTGCCAGAGCACTTGCAACAAGATCTATGCCGAGAGCGAGTGCAACATCCCGCGCCCCGGCTCCACGCGGGACGAGCTCCTCGCCGACTGCTTCGACTCCTGCGAGGCCGCCCTCGACAAGGAAGGCGCCATCCGCGCCGAGTACGTGCCCTCCGAGCGCGCCAGCAACGACGAGCCGGTCGAGTACAGCAACGACCAAGAGGCCGCGCTCTGGATGGACTGCGTGGCCGAGACGAGCTGCGAGCTGCTCGACGATGGCTACTGTGCGCCGATTTAGTCTCCTCCGCGCCGGGGCCCTGCTGCTCGTCTCCGGGCTCGCCGCGGGCTGCAACCCGCCGTGCTCCAGCCTGTGCCGGAAGCTGCTCGACTGCGAGGGCGTCGAGACGCCGCGCGTGGGCCAAGAAGAATGCGAAGCGTCCTGCCTCGTGCAAGAGCGCCTCTACGAGGACGCCTGGGACGACCGGGTGCTGCGCGACAAGTTCCGGGCGCACAAGCGCTGCTTGCAAGACGAGTCCTGCGAAGACATCGCGGACGGCGTCTGCTACGACGAAGACCTCTACGTCTGGTAGGTGCGCGTGTCCGCTGGGCGCAAGCGCCTCCTTTTCCTGCACACGGGCGGCACGCTCGGCATGGTGCGGGCCGCGCCCGGGCCGCTGGCGCCGGGCCACTACGACGAGACGGTGCTGCCCTACGTGCGCGGCCTGGAGACGATCGCCTCCATCGACGGCGAGCTCGTCTGCAACATCGACAGCTCGGACATGACCCCGGCCCTCTGGGAGCGGCTCGGCGGGCTCGTCGCCGCGCACATCGACGCCGTGGACGGCATCGTCATCCTTCACGGCACGGACACGATGGCCTGGTCCGCCGCCGCGCTCGCGCTCATGCTGCAAGGGCTTCCCAAGCCGGTCGTGCTCACCGGCAGCCAACGGCCCATCTCCGAGCTGCGCACGGACGCCCGCTCCAACCTGCTGCACTCCGCCATCTGCGCGACGATGGACGTCCCGGAGGTCGGGCTCTACTTCGGGTCCCACCTGTTCCGCGGCATCCGGGCCACCAAGTCCTCGGTCAGCGCCTACGACGCCTTCTCCTCGCCCAACTGCCCGCCGCTGCTCACGATGGGCGTCGACATCGCCTGGGGCCCCGTGCGGCCGCGCCCGGCCGGCCCGCTGCGCTTCCAACCTGGGTTCGACCCGCGGGTCGCCGTGCTCGGGCTGTTCCCGGGGGCATCCCCGCGCCAGCTCGATGCCCTCGTCGACGACGGCGCGCGGGCCGTCGTCCTCCGCGCGTTCGGCGAGGGCAACCTGCCCCAAGCCGGGTGGCCCGCAGCCATCGGCCGCGCCACCGCCGCCGGCGTGCCCGTCATCGTCACCAGCCAGTGCCTCGCGGGCGCCGTGCGCGCCGGCCGCTACCAGAACTCCGCCGCTGCGCGCGACGCGGGCGCCTGCTTCTCGGGAGATCTCACGCTCGAAGCCACCGTGGTCAAGGCCATGTGGCTGCTCGCGCGCGGCTGCGGGCCGGCGGCCCTCGGCGATGCGCTGCTCGAGCCCGTCGCCGGCGAGTGTGGGCCGGCCTGAGGCGCGGCCGGGGCGGGCCGAGCGGGCAGGGGTGGCAGGCAATGGGGCAGGGGAAACCAAGGTTTCCCCCGCTACGCCCCCTTCCTGTCCCGGCGCGGGCCGGTGGCGCGGGCCGGGTGGGCTCAGCGCGCGGGGATGAGGCGGCCGTCCGGGCCGACGCGCCAGCCGATCGGCGGGCGCTCTGCGGTGGCGGCGGCGTGCGGGCCCAAGGCCCACCCCCGCTGGTGGAAGGCCTCGGCGATGCGCACCCGCAGCCGGTTGGACTCCTCTTGGCGGTTGCCGAGGGCCTTCGCGAGGTCGTCCCGGATGGCGTCGGTGTCCTGGGCGAGCAGGGCCTCGGCGGCGGCGTAGCGGATGCCCTCGTCGTAGTCCTCCAGGCTCGCGGCGACGCGCGGCGCGATGCGGGCGTCCTTGTAGTCGGCGAGGCGGATGAGGATCTGCCGCTTCTTTTCGGGCTTGAACGGGTCCACCTCGCGGCCCAGCATGTCGAGGAGCACCTCGACCGCGGCCTCGCCCCCTTCGAGGTCGTGGACGAGCTGCAGGGGGCGCGCAAAACTCGTGTTTTTCCGGACCCACTGGCGGATGGGCGGCCCCACCTTCGGGCCGAGCCCCCGCAAGAGCTGGGAGACGAGCTCCTTCTCCTGCTGGTCCTTCATCTGCTGCTCGTAGGTGATGGTGAAGCGGCCGAGCAGCCCGAGGATCGCCTCTTCGGAGCCGTTGTCGGCCAGCCAGCGGGCGGAGAGCTGGCGGTCCTCGGACTGCGCGTTCAAGTTCCGCATGCGCTTGGCATGTTTTTCGATCTGGCCCTTCTCGCCGCCGCCGAAGAAGTCAAACAGTCCCATGGAGCCCTCACCGCGCTTGCGGGGGGTCGGGGTAATCACACGCGGAGAGAGGTCAAGCAGGGGCGCAGCGCGTTGACGGTCGCGCGGAAGTAGGGCTATGATGGGGATGCGCCCGTATGTCCGGGCGAGACGCCGGAGATCCCGATGCGCCTCAAGCCCCCCTTCGCGATCATCAGCCTCGTAGGCGCGCTTGCCTGCAGTGGCAAGTCCACCTCCGACTCGGCCTCCGCCGATGCGGCCTGCGCGGCTCCGGTGGCCGGGGCCGGTGTGGACCAGACGGCCCTGCTCGGAGGCCCGGTCGGCCTCGACGCGAGCGCCTCCACGGTGTGCGCCCGCTACACCGATCAGGCCACGTACACCTGGGCCTTCGTCACGGTGCCGCCGGGCTCCACGGTGGACGACTCCGCGTTCTCCGACAACCGCAGCTCCACGGCCCGCACGCCGACGTTCTCCCCGGACATCCCGGGCGACTACGTCGTGAGTCTCGTGGTGGCAGATCCCGAGGCCGAGTCCGCCCCGGATTTCGTCGTCGTGAACGTCGTCAGCGGGGATCAGCCGCCGGTGGCCTCGTGCGGCCCGGAGGTCGCCGGCCGCGTGGGCGAGGCCGCCACGCTCGACGGCAGCGCCTCCTATGATCCCGAGGGCGCGGCGCTCGAGTACAGCTGGGCGCTCTCCGAAAAGCCGGCGTGCTCGGGTCTCACCTCGGACGGCATCTTCAACGGCGCGGGCCCCTCGCCCACGGTCGTCCCGGACTGCGACGGCGTCTACCTCGTCAGTCTGGTCGTCTCGGACGGCATCCAGTTCAGCGAGCCGGACCTCTGCGCCCTCAACGTGAGCGCGGGCAACCGTCTGCCCGAGGCCGACGCCGGCGAGACGCTGGAGCTGGGCTCGTGCGCGGCCAACCCGCTGCCCCTCAACGGGTACGGCAGCTACGACCCGGACGGGGACTCGGTCACCTACCAGTGGTCGCTGCTCAGCGCGCCGGCCGGCTCCGCGGTGGACGACGCCTCCTTCGACAGCACCACCTCCGCCGAGCCCCGGTTCGCCTGGGACGTCTCGGGCACCTACGTCTTCCAGCTGCAGGTCTACGACGGCCAGGTGTGGTCGGCGCCGGATCTCGTGTCCATCACCATCGGCGACTCCGGCAGCAACCGCCCGCCCACGGCCAACGCCGGTACGGACATCACGGTGGAGTTGGAGGCGGACTGCACCTACCTCTCCTACACCTGGGACTGTCTGGACTGTGAGGCCACGCAGGTCGAGCTGGACGGCTCCGCCTCCGAAGACCCGGACGGCGACCCGCTCACCTTCTCGTGGGTCGAGCCCACGGGGACCTTGTCCATCGCGGTCGCCGACAGCGCGCTCACTGGCGCCCTCATCCCGGCCCAGGCCGCCGGGCAGGGCACCGCCAACACCATGACGCTGACGGCGACGCTCAACGTGGCGGACTGTCAGGGCTCGGACGAAGACAGCGTCGTCATCAACTACTCCTGCACCGGCGTGCGCCCCTGAGGGCGCGCGGAGACACCATGCGGCATCTTCTGTCCATCGTTGGTCTCGTGGTTCCCGTGGGCGCTGTCTCGGTGCTGGTCGCGTGCGGCGACAAGTCCGGCGACGAAGACAGCGCGGCGGTCAACGCTGCGCCCGTCGCGGTGGCGGGCCCGGACGCCACGGCCACCTCTGATACGCCCATCTCGCTCGACGGCCGCGGCTCTTTCGATCCCGAGGGCAAGCGCGTCAAGTACCACTGGGCCTTCGACACCGTGCCGCCGGGCTCGGCCGTGGCGGTGGATGCGCTCTCCGCCAATGGCAGCGCCGACGCCGGGTTGGTCTCCTTCACGGCAGACCGCGCGGGCACCTACGTCGTCCGCCTCGAAGTCGAAGACGACGCCCAGCGCAGCGCGCCGGATCTTGTGGTCATCACGGTGGAGTCCGGCGCGGTCCCCGTTGCGTCGGCGGGGCCGGATTTGTCCGGGGTCGAAGGAGACACCTTCAGCCTCAACGGCGGCGGCTCGACGGATCCGTTCGGGCGCAGCCTCAGCTATCGCTGGTCGTTCCAGCAGGTCCCGACGGGCAGCGCGGTGGCGGGCCTCTCCGGGTCTGATTCGGCCAACGCGAGCTTCACCGCGGATCTCGGTGGGCTGTACATCGCCACGCTGGTGGTGAACAACGGCATCTCCGACTCTGCTCCCGACACCGCGCTGGTGCGCGTGAGCAGCCGCAACCCGCTCCCGCCGGTCGCGGACGCGGGGGCCGATCTCGACATCGAAGACTGCACCAACGCGCCGTTGTCCGGTCTCGCCTCCTTCGACCCGAACGGCGAGGCGCTCTCCTACCGGTGGGCGGTGCAGGTGAAGCCCGCTGGCTCGTCGGTCACGGACGCTGCCTTCTCCAACCGCGATGCGGCCGAGCCCACCTTCCAGGCAGACGTCGCGGGGGATTACGTGGTGTCCCTGGCGGTTTCGGACGGCACGGCGTGGTCGGTGCCGGATCTCCTCACCCTGCACGTGGCCGAGCGCGCGCGCAACTCGCCGCCCTCCGTGAGCGCGGGCGCGCCGAAGACGGCCGCCGCCGGCGACGCCGAGTGCTCGCCCTCCGGCTACTCCTACGCGTGTGACTCCTGCGAGTCGCTGGTGCTCGCTCTCGGCGACGACGCGACGGTCTCGGACGCCGATGGCGACACCCTGCGCTACTCCTGGGACGTCATCACGGGCAACGGGGAGATCGCCGATCCGACGGCGCTCTCCACCACCGTCCGCCTCGAGGACGCCGAGGCGACGACGCCCGGCACCTGCGACAACAACACCTTCGTGATGCGTCTCACCGCCACGGACTGCACGGGCGCGTCCACCACGTCGGACGTCACCTACACCGTGTCTTGCTGCGGCATCACGGCGACCACGGCCCGCTGAGGGCCGGGGTCGGCGCGGCGGCGTTGGCGATGGCCGCGCCGATGCGCCTCCCGGAGCTGGAGTCTCCGTGCGCAGATGACCGTCTCCCCGCCCTCGCGGGAGAGTGGGCGGTCGGCTGCGGGCCGGATGGCCGTCCCTCGGTGGCGGTCCACGTCCCGACCGGGCGGCGGCAGCGCTGGTCGCCGGGCCCCGGTCCCGTGGCGTGGGGGCCGGGCCGGCTGGTGGACGCGGCCTCCGGCGTGCTGGAGCTTGCGGTGGGCGAATGGGCGCCGCTCGCAGACCGACTGCACGGCGCGGCCTGGGCTCCCCCGGGCTTGCATGGGCCGGCGCTGGTCCTCGTGCAGCCGGCCGCGCTGCACGTGCTGGACATGCGCCAGAACGGGCATCCCGTGTGGGCGTCGCGCCCCTGGGGAGGGATGGCGCCGGCCGTCGGGGCGGGGCGGGTGGTGTGGGCGGTGGACGCCGGCCCGCTCGGAATCGACCTCCACACCCGGGCCTTGCGCGGCGGGGCCACCGCCGTCATCGCCGGCGGCCCCGGGGATCAGCGCGCCCCGGTGTCGGACGGGCGCGCCTTCGCCTGGGTGGACCGCGGGCGGCTCGTGCGCTGGGACGGCGCGGGCGAACCCCGTCCGCTGCCGGTCCTCACGGGATTCTCCGCGCCGCCCACCCTCGACGGCGGCGAGCTCTGCGCGGAGGTCCGCGGGGAGGGCGTGGACATTTGGTGCTCCGGCGGGGGCGGACCCGCCGGCCCGGGTGACCAGACGCACCCGTCGCTCGGCGGCGGCCACCTGCTGTGGCGGGAGGCGGGCGCGGTGTGGGTGCAGCCGGTGGTGGGCCCATGAGGGCGATCGCGGCGGCTTTCGGCCTGGCGTTGGGGGTGGTCGCGCTGGGCGCCCCGTCCTCTTCGGCGCTGGTCGGGCCCCTCGTCGCGCTGGCGGCGGCCGTCGCGCTCGGCGCCGCGGCGGTCGGCGGCGGGGGCGCGCTGCTGGCCTGGG
>JBEIVK010000086.1:0-10404 GCA_040373935.1 Alphaproteobacteria bacterium | reverse complement strand
TGTTCGTCGATTCGGGCGACTGCTTCCAGGGCGCGATCGTGTTCAACGAGTTCGTCGGGCAGGCGGAGATGGAGCTGCTCTCCGCGATTGGGCTCAACGCGGCGGTGGTGGGCAACCACGAGTTCGATGCCGGGGCCCTGGCGCTCGCCGAACAATACGCCGCCTGGGGCTCCTTTGACCTCATCGCGGCCAACTACGACTTCGAGAACTACGACCTGATGTGGGCGACCGGCCTGGAAGAGCTGGTTCTCCCCTCCACCATCTACGACCTCGACGGCCTGCGGGTGGGCGTCATCGGGCTCGCCAACCTCTCGTCGCTCAACAGCATCTACGACGAGTCCAACTCGATGGGCATCCGCGTGATCGAAGCGCAGGACGCCATCCCCGGCGAGGCCGCCCGCCTCCGCGCCCAAGGCGCGGACATCATCATCGCGGTGAGCCACATGGGCCTCAGCGAAGACCAGGAGCTGGCGCGGACGCTGGACGACGTGGACATCTACATGGGCGGCCACCACCACGTCGCCATCAACCCGCCCATCGTCGTGACCAACGAACGCACGGGCAAGCGCATCCCGGTGGTTCACTCGGGCGCGTTCGCCAAGTTCGTCGGGAGGCTCGACGTGGTCGTGCGAGACGGCGAGGTGCTCTCCACCGATTACCAGCTCTTCCCGGTGGACGCCTCGGTGACGCCGGACCCGGAGATCATCGACCTCGTGGAAGAGTACCAAGAGCTGCTCGACGCCCGCATCAACACCGAGCAGGTGCTCGCCTACGCGGAGACGCAGCTCACGCGCTACGGCACGGGCGGCGGCGACAGCATGCTCGGCAACTTCACCGCCGAAGCCATGCGGTTTTATCCCGGCGTCGAAACGGAGATCGCCCTCACCAACACCCTCGGCATCCGCGCCGACATCAGCGCGGGCGAGATCACGGTGGACGACCTCTTCAACGCGATGCCCTTCGACAACACCATCACCACGATGTTCCTGTCGGGGCGAGAGGTGCAGGAGCTCCTGGACTTCGTGTCGGCGCGCAGCACGGAGCGCGGCTGCAACAGCCAAGCACAGATCGCCGGGATCCGATTCGACATGGTGTGCGACCCGGCAGATCCGCGCGCCGAAAACATCGAAATCAACGGCGTGCCCTTGGATCTCGAAGGCACGTACGAGATGGCGACCAACAACTACATCGCGAACGGCGGCTCTGGCTTTGAGGTGCTGGAGCGCAACACGACGCAGCAGGACACCGGCGTGTCCATCCGCGATGTGGTGCGCGCCGCGCTCATCAGCAACCGCTCGCTCCCCCGCCCGCAGGAGAACGTATGCGTCGAGGACGGCCGCATCAATACGGTCTTCTGATCCCCTTTCTCGCCGCCTGTGAGGCGCCGGTCCGCGGCCCCCGCGTCGAGCCCACCTTCATCCGGGTGGCGCTGGGTGAGGGCTTCGACCCGGGCGAGGCCGACGACGTCCTGCCGTTCCGGTCGGACGCCTTCGCCGTGCCCATTCGTGTCGACACGTTGGACGTCGAAGGCCGGCCGTATCCCTACACCGGCGAGCTGCTCGTGCGCGTGCGCCCCGGACGGTTGGCCCAGTCGCCCTTCATCAGCGTGGTGGACGGCGTGTACGAGGGCGAGGTCACCGTGGAGGCGGCCTTCGGCCCGGCGCGCATCTGGGTGTCCGACGAGCGCACGGTCGACGAAGAGACCGGCGCGAAGCCGTCCTACGCCACCGGCGTCACCGACCCCATCCACATTGCCCGGCCCACCATCGCGGAGATGCAGCGTTCGGACGACCCGGAGACCAACCAGATCGCCGGTGAATACGGCGAAATGCGCGTGGAGGACCGCCGGGTGGTCGTGGTGGCGACTGGGACCAACGGCTTCTGGGTGACGGACCTCGACGACGGCGCCGACAACTTCGGCAGCCTTTTCATCTACACCTTCAACAAGCCGCCCTTTGACGTCGTGCCGGGCGCGCGCCTGCAGCTCCTCCAGGGCGGCGTCCAGGAGTACCTGGCGACGACCCAGTTCTCCTTCCCGAAACTGGAGGTCTTCCCCGGTGAGTCGTTGCCTGTGCCCGAGCCGCCGGTGGTGGACCCGTCGCGCGTGTGCACCGGCTCCGAGGTGGACCCGGTGAAGATGGAGGCCTACGAATCGAGCTTCGTCGTCGCGACGGACTTGTCCGTCCCGGCCGGCTTCGGCCCGGGAGACCCGGACTACGAGGACTTCCTCCAGTACGGCCAGTGGCCGGTGGACATCGGCGGCTGCCGGTTCTACGCCGAGACCTCGGCCCTGGACGGCGTCGACCCCGCCTCCCTCGCCGGCGCCACGTTGCCCCGGGTCCGCGGGCTCGTGGTGCAGATCTACGGCAAGTGGATCCTCCAAGTCCGCGACGCCGAGGACCTCACGCTGCCGGCTTCGGCGGCGCGCCTCGTGCGCAACCGCCGTGGGCCCGGCCAGGTGCGCCCGCGCCACCCGGACGGCCGCCCCTCCGTCTCGACCTTGCCTCCGCACTCCCATCAGGACTGACGCATGTCCCTGTTCGCGCTGTTGCTCTCGTCGTCGGCCCTGGCCAGCGACTTCATGGACGTCTGGGTGTCCTCGGCGTTTGAGGACGACAACGTCCTGGCTGGCCCGGAGGCCTTCTCGCCGGCGCCCAACTTCGTGCTCCGCGGGAACCAAACCTTCTTCGAGCAGTACGAGAGCCGGGCGTCCAAGGACATCAGCCAGTCGGACCTCGTGGTGTACCGGCGAGACGACGGCTTTTTCGAGAACTGGTGGACAGAAGCGGCCTTCGTGCTGCGCATGGTGCCCTTTCTCAACCCGGACCGCACGAACCCGGGCGTCGCCATCACCGACGACGGCTCGTATGTGCGCATCGTGCGCAACTTGCCGGGCAAGAAGCACTACTTGTCCTTCACCGGCTTCGCGGTGGACGCGAGCCGGTGGCGTCTCGGCTACTCGTTTGACTTGAGCTGGGGCGCCCGGAACATCCACGCCTTCCGCACCGGCGCGGCCCCGGGCGCGCGCATCCAATGGGAAAAGGGCGGCAACTACGCCTTCTTCGGCGCAAAGACGGCGGTCGGAGACTACGTGGACCCGGACACGCGCCGCGTGAACAACCAGGCGTACTACGGTCTGCTGGCCGGCGCGGGCATCGAGATCAAGGAAAAGCTGCGGGTGGAGGCTGGCGCTGGCTCCTTCGAGCAGGGGCAGATCCTCAACGTCTCCGACACGACGAGCCCGCTGTACGGCGAGATCATCCAGGCCGCCGGCGTGTCGGGCCAGGTCGCCTACCGCACGAACGCCGACCTCCCCTTCATCCAGTCGGCGGACTTGCGGTTGTACCGGAACACCCCCGAGTACATGCGAGACACGTACATCTCGCACCGGAAGCTGGAAGGCTTCGGGATGATCGTCCAGGCCGAGATCAACGCCCTGTCGCACAATCTGCTCTCGCCCACCAACGAAGAGGAGACCGTCATCGAGCGCGCGCTGGCCGGCGACGTGCAGGCGATCCTCGTGCACAACACGACGAACGTGCAGGTTGACTTGGTCTACAAGGACCTCAGCTACATTCTTTTTAACGTTCCGGGCCTGACCTCTGGTGTGGCAACGCCGGTCGACCTCGAGACGACTCCGCAGCTCTACGGGCGCGCCAGCGTCTACCACTACATCGAGGACGCCCACTTCACGCCGTACATTGGAGGCGGGCTCATGCAGCCTGCCACCTATACGACGGCGGACGGGACCTTCGTCCAGTACACCGAGCGCGACAAAGAGCAGGTTCCCGAGGGCCAGGAGGCGGCGGCCATCCTGTCGACGGTGGGCGGCTTCCAGGTCGACGTGTCGAAGTCGACCATCTTCATTGGGGAGGTGCTGTACTCGGTGGACAACAACCAGTCCGAGTTCATCCAGACGGCTGACAACCCGGAGGGCGTCCGTGTGGCGGCGCCGCAAAACGAGCGGCAGCGGCTGGGCTTTAACCTCATCGTGCGCGCACGGTTCTGAGGCCGGCGCGGCCGGGCGCCCCCCACCCGCTAGCGGCGGGTGCCCGAGCCGCGGAAGGTCTCGTTGTTGCGAACGCGGCGCCGCACCTGCACATCGGCGTAGCCGGCCTCGACAAACATGCGCTCCAGCCGCTCTCCCGTGAACCAATGCCGCACGGGGATGCGCAGGCGGTCGTAGACGTCGGCCACCACCACATCGAAGGGCCACTGGTGGTGGTCGTGCACGGGGAGATGGGTCACGATGCCCCGCGCGCCCGGGAGCATGCCGAAGAACCGATACGGCGTGTGCGAGCCCACGCGGATGGCCGCCGCGATACCCCGGGAGAGCGCGTGAAGCTGGGCCGGCTGCATGCTGCTCGTCGCGCCGCGGAGCGCGTTCGTGGCGATCAAGGTGGCGCCCTGGCGCGGCCCGTAGACCTGCACCACCAGCTCGCCGCCGGAGCGGGTCAGCTCACCCAGGGCCGAGAACGCGGCCTTCGGGTCGTCCAGATGGTGCAGCACGCCGATGCAGAAGACGAGGTCGAAGGTCGCGTCCCGCAGCGGCGGCTGGCGCAGGTCCCCTTCGACGAGGTGGACGGTGTGGAGGTCTCTCGTGTTGTCGGCCGCGCTGGCGATGGCGTCGGGGCTCGCGTCCAAGGCGACCACCTCGGCCCCGGCCCGCGCCGCGAAGTACGTGTACCGCCCGTAGCCGCAGCCGGCGTCCAGCACGACGCGCCCCAGCAGCTCATCGGGGCCAATCGGCGCCAGCGCCTCCACGAAGCTCTCCTCCCACACCGGCGCGGTCGCGTCGAAGTTCGTGAAGCGGTGCGCGCTGGACGGCCCCTCGCTCGCGCCGTCCGGGCGCATGCGCGGCACGCCGTCCCGCACCGGCCAGGACCGCCCGCAGTCCGCGCAGAGCAGTGCCCCCTCCAGAATCTCGTCCTCGGACCGCGGATCGGCGTGCCGCAGCGTGTGAGGGACTCGGCGGGACTCTCGGCGCGTGACCTCCAGGGAGAGGCGGTCAGAACGGCAGACCGGGCAGGCGAGCCAGGAGAGGAGACGCTGCTTCACGAGGCCCTCCGGGAGCGGCGGCGCCCGAGGGGGACGCCCAGGGACCGCCTCGCGGGGCGCCCCGAGGGGTGTTATCGCAGTCGGGTGAGCCGCGGGCCGCGGGGCGCCGTCCGGGCTGGAGACATCGACATGAGCAGGCCCGTTCAGGTGCTGGCAGAAGCGGTCGTGCGATTCGCCGGGGACTCCGGCGACGGCATGCAGGTCACGGGGTCGCAGTTCACCGACACCACGGCGATCTTCGGCAACGACCTCGCGACCTTCCCCGACTTCCCGGCCGAGATCCGCGCCCCCGCGGGCACGCGGGCAGGCGTATCCGGCTTCCAAATCCACTTCTCCTCGCACGACATCCACACGCCGGGCGACGCGCCCTCCGTGCTCATCGCGATGAACCCAGCGGCCCTCGTGGCCAACCTGAAGGACGTCAAGGCGGGCGGCCTCGTCATCGTCAACACGGACAAGTTCACGGACCGGGACCTGGAAAAAGCAGATCTCAAGTCCAATCCACTGGATGACGGCTCGCTCGACGGCTTCGCCGTGGTGCCGGTGCAGGTGTCCAAGCTGACGCAAGGCGCGGTGGCCGGTCTTGGGCTCGGCGCCAAAGAGACGGATCGCTGCAAGAACTTCTTCGCGTTGGGGATGGCCTACTGGCTCTTCAATCGCGACATGGCGCACACGCGCGATTGGATCGCGAAGCGCTTCAAGGCGCCCTTTGACGCCGCAAACCTCCGCGCGTTGGAGGCGGGCTGGTCGTACGCTGAGACGGTCGAGCTGCTGCACAGCAGCTACGAGGTCCCCGCCGCGCGGCTGACCGCCGGCACCTACCGCAACATCACGGGCAACGAGGCCCTGGCGCTCGGCTTCGTCGCAGCAGCCGAAAAGGCCGGGCGGCCGCTCTTCCAGGGCGCATACCCCATCACGCCGGCGAGCGATGTGCTCCACGCCCTCGCGCGGTACAAAGAGTTCGGGGTCATCACCTTCCAAGCCGAAGACGAAATCGCGGCCGTGACGGCCGCTCTCGGCGCCAGCTTTGGCGGCGCCATCGGTATCACCACGTCCTCCGGGCCGGGCATCGCGCTCAAGGGCGAGGCGCTCGGCCTCGCCGTGATGACGGAGCTCCCCCTCGTCGTGGTGGACATCCAGCGCGGCGGCCCCTCCACGGGCCTGCCCACCAAGACCGAGCAGAGCGACCTTCACATCGCCATGTATGGCCGGCACGGCGAGGCGCCGATGCCCGTGGTGGCCGCGCAGTCCCCCGCAGACTGCTTCGACGTCGCGCTCGAGGCCGTCCGGGTGGCCCTCACCTACCGGATGCCCGTGATGGTGCTCACGGATGGCTACCTCGCCAACGGCTCCGAGCCGTGGAAGGTCCCCGTCGTCGAGGACATCGCCCCCATCGCCGTCACGCTGCAGACGGCGGTCCCGGAGGGCGGCTATCGTCCCTACCAGCACGACCCGGAGACCCTCGCGCGGCCTTGGGCCGTTCCGGGCACGCCGGGGCTCGAGCACCGCATCGGCGGCCTCGAAAAGGCCGATGGCACCGGGAATGTGAGCTATGACCCGGCAAACCACGACCACATGACCCGCCTGCGCGCCGAAAAGGTCGAGCGGGTGCGGGCCACCGTGCCGGACCTCGTCGTCCACGGCGACCCGGACGGCATCCTCGTCGTGTCCTGGGGCGGCACCTTCGGCGCCGTGCGCACGGGCGTCGACGCCGCGCGCCGCGCCGGCATCCGCTGCGGCCACGTGCACCTCCGCTGGCTCAACCCCTTCCCTGCCAACCTCGAGTCCCTGCTGTGGGCCTACGACGAGGTGCTGGTGCCCGAGCTCAACCTCGGCCAGCTTGCCGGCATCCTTCGCAGCCGCTTCCTCGTGCCGGCCCGGTCCTACACCAAGGTCCAGGGGCAGCCCTTCAAGGTGGCGGAGATCCTCGCCCGCATCCAGCTCATCGCCAGCAGCGCCCCGCGCGCCTGAGCCCTTCGGAGCCCTCGATGAACGCCGAAGACACGCCCACCTACACCAAAAAGGACTTCATGTCGGATCAGACGATCCGCTGGTGTCCGGGCTGTGGGGACTACAGCATCCTGTCCCAAGTCCAGACGGTCTTCGCCGGGCTGGGCATCCGCCGCGAAAACTACGCGATCATCAGCGGGATCGGCTGCTCCAGCCGCTTCCCCTACTACATGAACACGTATGGCTTCCACACGGTGCACGGGCGCGCGCCGGCGGTGGCGACCGGGCTCAAGCTCGTCAACCCGTCGCTCTCGGTGTGGCAGATCACCGGCGACGGCGACGCGCTGTCCATCGGCGGCAACCACTTCATCCATGTCCTGCGGCGCAACGTGGGCATCAAGCTGCTGTTGTTCAACAACCGCATCTACGGGCTCACCAAGGGCCAGTACTCGCCCACCAGCGAGGAGGGCAAAAAGACGAAGTCCACGCCCATGGGCTCGGTGGACCACCCCTTCGAGCCCTGCGCCGTCGCGCTTGGCGCCGAGGCCACGTTCGTCGCCCGGACGGTGGACGTCTTCGTGAAGGAGCAGCGGGAGGTCCTCGAGGCGGCGGCCGCGCACAAGGGCACGGCCTTCGTGGAGATCTTCCAGAACTGCAACATCTTCAACGACGGCGCCTTCGACTCGGTGACCGACAAAAAGACCCGCGATGACCGCGTGATCTTCGTGCAGAACGGGCAGCCGCTGGTGTACGGCGCCGCCGATGCCCGCAAGGGCCTGCGTCTGACGCCTCGCCTCACGCTGGAGAGCTTCGATCTCACCGAGGCCAACGCGCACGAGGCCATCGTCTACGACGACTCCAACCCGGTGTTGGCGGGGCTCGTGTGCCGGCTCAAGGCCCCGGTGGCGATGGGCGTGCTCTACCGCACGGAGCGCCCCACCTACGAAGACGGCGTTCACGCCCAGATCGCGCAGGCGAAAGCCAAGCTCGGTGCGGGCAACCTCCAAAAGGCCCTGCTCGGCTCCAACACCTGGACGGTGGCCGGGTGAGCCCGCGGCCCCTCGCGGGCCTCGACGGGCCCGTCGCGCTCGACGGCATCCTGTGCGACATCGACGACACCCTGACGTGGGAGGGGCGGCTGGTTCCGGCCGCCCTCGCCGCGCTGGAGGCGGCGCAGCAGGCCAGGCTCAAGGTCATCCCGGTGACCGGCCGGCCCGCAGGCTGGGTGGACCACATCGCCCGCATGTGGCCGGTCGACGGCTGCGTGGGCGAGAATGGCGGGCTGTGGTTCTGGATGGACGGCGGGCGCTTGCACCGCCGGTTCTTGCAGGGCGAGGCCGAGCGCGCCGCCACTCGCGCCATCCTCGACGCCGCCGCGGCCGACATCCTCGCCGCCGTGCCGGGCACCGCGCTCGCGAGCGACCAGCCCTACCGCGCGCTGGACCTCGCCGTGGACTTCTGCGAAGACGTCCCGCCCCTGCCGGACGCCGCCGTGGACGCCATCGTCTCGGCCTTCACCGCCCGCGGGGCAACGGCCAAGGTGTCGAGCATCCACGTGAACGGCTGGATCGGCGCCTTCGACAAGCTGGCCGGCATCCGTCGGTTCCACGCAGACCGGTGGGGGGCCCCGATGGTCCCGGAGCGTTGGGCGTTCTTCGGGGACTCCGCCAACGACGAGCCGATGTTCGCCGCCTTCCCGCTCTCGGTCGGCGTGGCCAATGTGGCGCGCTTCCTGCCGCGGCTCACCCACAAGCCGGCATGGGTCACCAAGGGCAACGGCGGGCACGGCTTCGCCGAGGGCATCGCCCACCTGCTCGCCCGCCTCGCGCCGTCGCCGGGCTGAGGCTCCGCGCCCTCAGGCCCCGACCGGGTGCGGCAGCGGGCGCCCCTCCGCCCAAGCCGAGACCGTGGCCACGAGCTCCGCTCGCACCGCGGCCGGCAACCCCGCAAAGTACCCGCTGCTGTGCGGCGTGAACCGCAAGCGCGGCCGGCTGGCGACCGCCCCGATGCCGGGCCAGGGCTCGTCCGGGAAGACGTCCACGCCCAGCGCGCCGAGGCGCCCCGCGTCCAGCGCGTCGACCGCGGCCGGCAGGTCCAGGACATCGCCCCGCGCCGTGTTCACGAGGACGAGGCCCGGCCGCGCCGCCGATAGCGCCGCCGCGCTGAGGAGCCCACGGCTCGACGGCGTGAGCGAGCAGTGAAGCGTGAGCGCCGCGCAGGAGGCCAGAAGCGCAGGGACGGGCGCGCGCTCCACGCCGTCGGGAACGCCCGCCGGGTCCCACCCGCAGACCGTCGCGCCCAAGGCGCCGAGGATGCGCGCCATCTCGCGCCCGATGACCCCGAGCCCGACCACCCCGACCCGCGCCCCGCGCAGCGTGCCCATGCCGAGCGCGGGCAAGGCCGCGCGCGCCCAGCGCCCCTCGCGCGCGGCGGCGTCCAACGGGCCCGTCGCGCGGAGCCCCCACAAAAGCAGCTCCAGGGCCGACTCACAGACGGCGTCCCGCCGCGCGTCTGCCAGCCGCGCGGCGCGCACGCCCCGGGCCTCCAGCGCCGCGAGGTCCAAATGGTCCGTGCCGCTCGTCGTCGTGACGACGAGCCGGGCCGACGGGGCCGCGTCCAAGGCGGCCGCGCCCACCCGCGTGCTGCTGGGGACCACGAGGATCTCGGCGTCGCTCCCCGGCGACCGCAGCCGCACCCACGGGGCCAGCGCGGCCTCGTCCGCCGCGAGATCGGCTTCGGTGTCGTACGTGGAGCGTCCCCAACGGCTCAAGGTCGGCGGCATCGGCGCAAGCCCTCACGGGCTGGCGTAGCCCAGCGCCTCCAGGGCGTCCGCCGTGCCGGCCGGCCAGGCGATCGGCGCGCCCGCCACCACGGGCGGGCCGACCGGCCGCGCGACGGCGCCGTCCCAGACATGGGCCGGGTGCGGCACCCCCCGCAGCCCCGCCACCGGAACGCCCAGCCCGCCCTCGAGCGGGACCCCGCCGAGCACGAAGGGCAGCACCGAGGCCAGCGCCAGGGGCGCGGGCGGGCCCCAGGCCGCCCCCACCGGGGCCCGCACGGCGAGGGGAACGCGGAGCTGGGCGCCGTCGAGCGCGGACCCGTGGCCCCAGCGCCCGCCCTCGCCCAAGGACTCGCCGTGGTCGCTGGTGACGACGACCCACCACCCCGGCGGGACCGCCGCGAGCAGCGGGGCGAGGGACCGACCGGCCGCCCGCACGGCCGCACCGTAGCGGCGGGCCCTGTCCTCTGGCGGGAGCGACTCGCCGCCGCGCAGCGCCTCGTGGGGCCCCATGAGGTGCGCCCAGATGAGGCGGGGCCGCCCATCCCCCGGCGCCGCCACCGCGGCGGCGGCCGCGCGCAACACCCGGGCGTCTCGGCCCGCGGCCCGCAGGGGGC
>JBEIVK010000825.1:0-1955 GCA_040373935.1 Alphaproteobacteria bacterium | reverse complement strand
TGCCCGGCATTTGCGAGGCGGCAAGTACGCGTGTCCGGAGCTCAATGGGAAGCGGCGCGGGCATGGTGGACCCCTCTTCCCAGCAGCAGATCACATCCGCGGAGCGTTGTCGATCCCCGGGGTGAATGGCGATCAACGCCGCGGCGCACGGCTGTGAGGCTCGCTCACGCGGAGCGGCGCCCGCCCGGCGTCCCCCGGCGCGGCCGAACGGGGGGCGTTGCGGGGGGCGCAGCCCCCCGCCCCAAGCCCCAAAGTGCCCTGTGAGGGACGGCTCACAAGGAGGGCGCTGGTCAGGCCCCGATGCTGCCGCCGGCGCCGGCGCTGGCGTCGAGGATGCCGCGGCGGCCGAAGGAGATCCACTCGCCGTCGGGCAGCGCGCGCAGGACACGGCGTTCGCGGCCGTCCAACTCGCGCTCAAGGAGGGCGGCGCTGCGGGCGGGCTCGAGGATGACGCCGGACTCGGCGTCGAGGGTGGCGTGGCGCGGGAGGTTGGCGACCTCGTGCACAACCTCGTTGTGATGGATGTCGACGACGACGATGGAGCAGCGGTCTTCGTCGGGCAGGCGGAGGGCGGCGTGCTGGCCGCCGGTGAGGCCCCAGAGGCGGTCCACCGCGCAGTTGATGGTGAGGACGTCGCGGGCGCGGGCCGCGGGGCCGCCGCGGGCGGACTCCGCGAGGTCGTAGTGGCAGAGGACGCCTTCGGCGTCGAGCACGAGCAAGTCCGGCCGGCGGTTGACGAAGGCGAGGGTGCGGATGGGGGCGTCGGCGGCGGGGATGGGCGCGGGCAGCGCGTCGCGGCCCGTCGACGGGTCGATGATGCGGATGGCGCCCTTGGGCGTGAGCACGCCGAGCCACGTGCCGCCGTGGGAGAGCGCGGCGCCGGTGGGCCACTTGAGCTCGAAGCCGGCGTTGGTGCTGAGGTCCCACCAGCGCAGGCCGCCGCTGCGCAGGCGAACGGCGACGACGCTCCCGCCGAGCAGCACCTCTTCGGCGCCGCTGGTCTCGGGGCCGCCCTCCCAGACGCGCTTGCCGTCGCTGGTGCGCCAGACCTCGACGGGCCCGCGGTCTGGCGCGCAGAGCACGAGGCTGCCGTCCCGGTTGATCTCGAGCACGCGCGGGGCGGCGGTGACGGGGAAGGTGACCGCCTGGCGGTTGCCGCGCCAGAGCGAGATGCTGGGGCCGTGCGCGGCGGCGCGGTGCTCGCCGAAGGCCGCGACGGCGGTGACGGGGCCGGCGCTGCCGCCGCCGCCCGAGTGAAGGAGGCCGTCGTTGCCGGCGACCCGCAGGCCCGCGGGCGTCCAGATGGCGGCGCCCGTGGGGCCGGGCGCCCCGTGCTGGCGCGACTCGATGGGTTCGAGGCCGGGCAGCGCGAACAGATGTGCGCTGCGCTGGGTGATGGCGGCGGCCATCGTGCCGTCGGGGGAGAGGGCGAGGTTCATGATGCCCGAGCCGCCGCGCGTGGCGAAGCTGCTGATGAGCGCGCCGTCCGCCACGCGCAACACGGCGATGCCGGCCTGGCCGGCCGCCACGACGCCGGTGCCGTCCCGCGTGAAGCGCGCGAAGGCGGCGGGGGTTTGCAGGCGATCCATGTAGAGGGCCTGGAGATTGCGCAGGTCCATCAGGCGGATCTGGCCGTCGGTGTCCATCGAGAGGACGCGCTCGCCCCGCGGGTCGAACTCCACGCTGCTGCCGGAGAAGCCGGCCCAGGAGTTGCGCTCGCCGCGCACGAGATCCCACCAGCGAAGGATGCCATCCCGCGAGATGGCGGCGAGCTGGCTGCCTTCGGGCGAGAGGGCGACCCCGCGGAAGGCCCGCACCCGGCCGCGCGCGCCCTCTCGTTCCTCCAGAAACAGCGCCTCGCCCGTGTCGGTGCGGTAGACCCCGACGCGGCCGTCCTCGTCGCCCACGGCGAGGTAGGCCCCGCCCCGGATGAGCGCGAGCGCGCCATTCACGCC
>JBEIVK010000770.1:0-2175 GCA_040373935.1 Alphaproteobacteria bacterium | reverse complement strand
CGCCGGCGCGGATGCGCAGCGCCAGGTCGATGATCGGCTGAATCTCGAGAACTGCGCCGCGGTGCTCCCCACCGCCCCGCTTCGCACCGCGGACGGCCGCGACGGCGTCATCGCCACCCACCTCGACGGGCCGCTGCGCCTGACGGCCGCGCTCTGGCCCGCCCTGCGCGCCGCCGACGACGCCCGGATCGTGTGGGTCAGCAGCGGCGGCGCCCTCACCCAGCGCCTGGACCCGGCCGCCCTGGTGCCGGCCCGCTTCGATGGCGTGCAGGCCTACGCCCGCACCAAGCGCGCGCAGATCGTCCTCGCCCGGCTGCTGCAGGCCCGCGCCGGCGGCCCGCGCCTGCGCGTCTACGCCATGCACCCCGGCTGGGCCGACACCCCCGGCGTGCAGACCAGCCTGCCCCGCTTCCACGCGCTGCTCGGCCGCCGCTTGCGCAGCGCCGAGGAAGGCGCCGACACCGCGCTGTGGCTGCTCGCCCGGCGCCCGGCGGCAGATCCGGGCTTCTACTTGGACCGCGCCCCCGCCGCCGAGCACCCGCTGCCCGGTACGGCGGCGCGCCCGGCCGACGAGGCGGCGCTGTGGACGCGGTGCCTCGCCGAAGCAGGGTTGCCGGAGGGCGCGTTCGACGGGTGAGGCGCGGCCCGCCACAACTCACCCCGCGCACAGCACCGCGCGCGTCTCCGTGTCCACCACCAGCAGCGCGTCCCCCTCGGCCGGCGCCACCGCCACCGGCGCGCCCCCCGGCGCGAGGATCGCGCTCCGCCCCGAGAACCGCACCCCGCGGCTCTCCCCCCAACCGTTGGCCGCCACGAACCACGCCCCCAACCCGCCGAGCCGCGCCTGCCAGTAGGGCAGCACCTCCGCGCCCTCCTCCAGCCAGTGCGTGCAGAAGGCCACCACCGCCGGGGCGGCCTCGTGCAGGTGCGCGATGAAGCCGTCGTCGTTGAGGTCCATGCAGATGCCGGGCACCAGCTTGCCGAAGGGCGCGTGGCACACCGCCCGCCGGTTCCCCGGGCTCGCCCACGGCACGTCCGCCTCGTAGAGCAGCACCTTGCGGTAGCAGGCGGCCAGCGCGCCCTCGCCCGTCACGACCAGCGCGCTGTTGAACAGCGTCGCCAAGGCCCGCCCGTCTTTCTGCCGCGTGCCCGGGTGGATGAGCCGCTCCGGGAACCCGCACACCACCCACATCCCATGCGCCCGCGCCGCCGCCGACAACGCCGCGAAGCTCTCTCCCCGCTGGCCCTCGGCCACCGGCGCCACCTCGGCCGGCCCCCGGAAGATGTAGCCGCTCGTCGCCATCTCCGGGCAGACCAGCAGGTCCGCCCCGAAGCCCGCCGCCCGCTCCACCGCCGCCAGCAGCGCTGCCCGTGCGGCAGGAGGGTCGGCGTGCGGCGGGCGGAACTGAAAGGCAGCGAGGCGCATCCGCTCCCTTAACCGCCCCGCGGGCCGCGCCCCGGCCGCCGGGCTACAGCGGCCGCGGAGGTCCCATGCGCCCGGCCACCCGCCTCGCCGCCGCCGCTGCGCTCCCCGCCCTGCTCGGCGTCGCCCTGCTGGCCACCACCCGCACCGTCGTCGACGACGAGATGGCCTGGTCCCTCCACCCCGGCGACCGCGTGCTCCTCCTGCCCGATCGCCCCCGCCGGGCCGACGTCGTCGCCGTCGACGACCCGCTCGAGCCCGGCCGCCGCGTCCTCCGCCGCGTCCTCGCCACCGGCGGCGACACCGTCCGCTGGGACGACGCCTCCTTCCGCGTCAACGAGAAACGCCTCCGCCAAGAGGACATGGGCGACGTCGACGGCGGCCGCAAGGTCCTCCGCGAGACCATCTGGTCCAAGCCCCCCGCCCGCGCCAACACCTACCTCCCCACCATCCGCAACACCGTCCAGCTCGACCGCAGCGGCGGCAAGGTCACCGTCCCCGACGGCCACCTCTTCCTCGTCGCCGACCACCGCGACGCCGCCGCCGACTCCCGCCTCTGGGGCCCCGTGCCCGCCACCGCCGTCCACGGCGTCGTGCGCGCCCGCTGGGGCCTCGAAGGCCCCTGGCAGCCCGCCTTCGCCCTCTGGCTGCCCGAAGAGTAGGGCGGCGCCCAAGGCGGCGGAGGGGCGCCTGCCCGGCCGTCCCGGCCGGGCACCCCGTGTCCGCCGGGGTCGCGGCGGGGCCGCTCCGTG
>JBEIVK010000882.1:0-1811 GCA_040373935.1 Alphaproteobacteria bacterium | reverse complement strand
GGGACGGCCGGTCCGCGGCGGCGTGGCCGCGCGGACGGAGCGGCGGCGCCGCGACCCGGCGGAGAGACCGGGTGACGGCCGAAGGCCGGCAGGCGCCCGTCTGCGTCCGGCCGTCGGCCGCCGGGCCGCCACGCGACGCGAGACGGGTTAGCGGCGGGCCATGTGGATCCTGCTCTGCGCCGCCGCCTTCGCCGGAGATACGTGGTCCTCCGTGGCTCCCGGAGTGGACTGGCTGCGGCGCACCACCTCGTCGCCGTCTCAGCAAATCTCGGCCGCCCGCGTGGATTTGTCGGAGCCGCGCGTGTCGCTTCACGCGAGCGCCGACCGCGCGGGGGTGGAGCGCGCGGTGAACACCCTGCGATTTGCGCAGGCCGTGGGCGCGACGGTGGCCATCAACACGGACTGGTCGGATGGGAGCTGGCCGGTGGGGCTGGCGATCTCGGGCGGTGTCCTCTGGAATGAGCACATCCAGACCGACGCGGTGGGCAACCACTGGGGCTTCCTCGGCTGCACGGTGGGCAAGGCCTGCACGCTGGACCGCGAGCGGCCGCTGGACGACGCCTGGTGGTTCGCGGATCCGACGCAGCCACCGTGGCGCTTCCACCACGCCACCGGCGCGAACGGCATCGTGCTCCTGCGCGACGGGGCGGCGCTCTCGGGCTGCTATGACACGGCGCGCAACCCGCGCTCGGCGGCCTGCGTCGACGCGGCGGGCACGACGCTGTGGCTCGTGGTGGTGGACGGGCGCCAAAGCGGCATGTCGGGCATGACCTGCGACGAGACGCGCGCCCTGCTGCTGGACCTCGGCTGCCACGACGCGGTGATGTTGGACGGCGGGGGCAGCTCGACGCTGGTGGTGGACGGCGTCGTCGTCAACAGCCCGTCCGATGGCCGGCTGCGCACGGTGTCGAATCACCTCGGCGTCATCGTCGCCGACGCGGTGGACCCGGCCTGCGCCGTGGCGAATGGCCGCTGGTGCGACGGCACGCGCCTGTCCACCTGTGAGGGCGGTCGGGTGACCCAATCCGGCGACTGCGCGGCGTTCGGCGCCGGCTGCGAAGAAGACGGGGACTACGCGTACTGCGTGGACCCGCGCTGCCCCGGCGGCAGCGGCGCGGCGTCGATCTGCCTGGACGGAACCCGCCTCGCGGGCTGCACGGACGGTCGCTACAGCGAGGGGGATTGCGGGGCCTTCGGGCTCGCGTGTGGTGTGGGCGACGATGGCGCGGCCGTCTGCATGGACCCGGCCTGCGCCGCGGGGCCGGACGGCAGCTTCTGCGCCGATGCCCGCACGGTCGGCGCGTGCGCCGACGGCGTCTACGGCGCGGTGTCCTGTGGGGACGCGCGCTGTGCGGCCGACGGGGCGGGCGCGTTCTGCCTGGACCCGGCCTGCCCGGGGGCCGAATGGGCGGTCTGCGAGGGCGATGTCGCGGTGGCTTGCGACCGCGGCCAGCCGGTCGCCCCGGTGGACTGCGCGGCGACGGGGCTGTCCTGCGTGGACGGCGCCTGCGTCCCGCCCGAGAGCGACGGCGGGGGTGGCGAGGGCCGGCCCGACACGGGCGGCGCGGCGTCGGCCGCTGCGGAGGCGCGCGGGCGCCGGGAGGCCGCGGGATGCGCGGTCGGAGGCGGGTTGGCGGCAGGCCTGTGGGCCGGGCTGGTGGCCGCGGGCGCAGCGCTGGGGCGGCGGCGGCGGGCGGGGAGGTGATCCCGGTCCGGGCGGCGCGGGGGCGCACGCGTCCCGGGCGTTTGCGCGGCTTGGACGCCTGGTGTGTCGCCGTGGAGGGGCGGTCGCTCCAGCGGTGGGCGGCTGC
>JBEIVK010000301.1:0-5163 GCA_040373935.1 Alphaproteobacteria bacterium | reverse complement strand
GAGCCGAGGGCGAGGACCACGCCGCCGCCGCCGGCCCCGCAGAGCTTGGCGCCGGCGGCGCCGTGGGCCAGCGCCAAGGAGACGGCGGCGTCGAGCGCGGGCGTGCTCACCCCGATGTCTTGGAGCAGACGGTGGTTGTCGGTGAGCAGCGGGCCGAGCGCGGCGGCCGGGGCGCCAGCGCACCAGAGGGCGGTGAGGTGGTCCACCCCGCGGGCGATGGCCGCGAGCGCGGCGTCGATGCCCGGCCGGCGGGCGCGCACCCCCGCGACCATCTCCGCGGTGTCCCCGGGGGCGCCGGTGTCGATGACCCACAAGCCGATGCCCTGGCGCACCGGCAGGCGTGCGAACACCGGCGCGCCGTCCACGCGGCGGTAGCGCACGCAGCCGCCGGCCCCGCAGACCCCGTGGTCCACCCCGGAGGGCGTGCCGTGAAAGACGGACTCGACCGCGAACCCTGCCGCGTGCTCCTCGGCGGGGGTGAGGGCGCGGCCGTCGAGGGTGGCGGCGGCGCGGACCAGCGCGATGGCCAGCGCGGCGCTGCTGCCCATGCCGCGGCCCACCGGCAGCGTGCTGGCGATGGACACGCCGATGCCGCCGGCCGGCAGCACGGCGGACAGGGCGGCGCCGAGGCGTGCGTCGGCGAAGGGCGCGTCGTCGACGGCGGTCGGACCGGGGCGCCGACGCAGGGTGACCCGCGTCTCCCGGTCCACCGCGAAGGCGATGGCGGGCGCGCCGTACACCACGGCGTGCTCGCCGGCGAGGATGAGCTTGCCGGGGGCCGTGGCCTCGGCGACCGCTCGCAGGCTCACGGGCGGCCGCGGAGCTGCGCGAGGGCGCGGCGCGCCCGCTCGACCGACCAGTCGCGGTCCGCGCAGAGGGCGTCGACCACCCCCGGCAGCTCGGCCTCCGTGGCGCCGGCGAGGGCGGCCACGGTGCGGGCGTGCATGCGCATGTGGCCCTGCTGGATGCCCTCGGTGGCGAGGGCGCGCAGCGCGCCCAGGTTTTGTGCGAGCCCCACGGCGGCGAGGATGGCGCCCAGGCCCGCGGCCCGGGGCTGGCCCAGGATGCGGTGCGCGAGCTGCACCGCGGGGTGCGTGAGGATGGGGCCGCCCACCGTGCCGACCTGCATGGGGAGCTCGATGCGCCCGACGAGGTTGCCGTCCGAGTCCACCTTCCAGGTGGTGAGGCTGCGGTACTGCCCGTCGCGCGCCGCCCAGGCGTGCGCGCCGGCCTCGATCGCCCGCCAGTCGTTGCCGGTGGCGATGGCGACGGCGTCGATGCCGTTCATGACGCCCTTGTTGTGCGTCGCGGCCCGCCAGGGATCGGCCCACGCGAAGCGGTAGGCGCTGGCGATGCCCTCCACCACCGCCGACCCGCAGGCCGAGCCCCCGGCGTCCTCGAAGCAGGCGGGCGGGATGCGGCAGGTGGCCCAGGCCAAGCGCTCACTCGCGAGGTTGGACAGGATGCGCAGCCCGACCTCGGCGCCCGTGGCGGCGGCGACGGCGGGGGCCAGCGCTTCGGCCACCGTGTTGACCATGTTGGCGCCCATCGCGTCGACACAGTCGAGCTGGAAGTGCAGGACGAGCATGTCCTCCACGGGCTCGCCCGGCTCGTCGTAGCGGAGGCGGCGCACCTGCATGCCGCGGATGCCGCCCCCCCGCTCGGCGAGGCGCGGGTGGACCCCGGCGGCGAGCGCGGTGAGCGCCGGAAGCGCCGCCTCCAGTGCGGCGGCCCCCGCGGCGACGTCGGCCAGGCCGACGACCTGGACTTGCCCCAGCATCACTTGGCCGGACATGCCGGCTTCGAACCCGCCGGCCTGCCGCACGAGGCGCGCCATGTTGGACACGGCGGCCACCACGGACGGCTCCTCGACCACCATCGGGACCAGGACATCCTCGCCGTTGACGCGCAGGTTGCACGCGACCGCGAAGGGCAGCTCGAAGACGCCGAGGACGTTCTCCACCATGTGGTTGGCGCGGGCGATCCCGAGGGCGCCGCCGTCGAGCGGGGCGAGCGCCTCCGGGCCCAGGCCGAGGCGCGCGGCCACGGCGGCGCGCCGGCCCTCCGGGGGCAGCTTGTAGAAGCCAGGGATGCGGCTGTCGGTCGTCATTGGGGCGGGTCTAAGGCAAGGGGGAACCGCGGGCAAGCGGCGGCGCGGCGCCGGCGCGGATAGCAGGCGCCATGGGCGGACGACTCCGGTTCTGGCTGAAGGTGTCCCGGCCGGGGCTGTGGTTCCCGACGATCTGGCTGTACCTGATGCCGCTGGCGGGCCGGCCGCTGGGCGAGGGCGCGGCGTTCTGGGCGGGGCTCGCGTTCGTGACGTTCCCGCTCAACTTTTGGGTGTACGGCTGGAACGACCGCGTGGACCGCGAGACCGACCGGCAGAACCCCCGCAAGGACTCGTACCTGTTCGGCGCGCGGGGCACCGACGCGCAGCTCGACACCCTGCCGCGCGCGATGGCCGCGGTCGTCGGGCTGAGCGTGGCGGCGCTGACGGCCCTCGGCGGCCCGGCCGTGCTGGCCATCGCTGCGGCCATCGGCGCCTTCTTGTGGGCGTACAACCATGAGACGGCGGGCTTGCGCGGTCGCCCGCCGGGAGACCTGCTGTGCCAGGTGGGCTACCTGCTGACGGTCGCGCTGAGCTGCGTGCTCAACGGCGTGCCGGCGCCGGCCCCGGCGGTGTGGGCCTATCTCGCTCTCTTTTGCGCGCAGGCCCAGCTCGTTGGCGAGGTGATGGACATCGCGCCGGACCGGGCGGCGGGCCGCCGCACCACCGCGACCGTGCTGGGCTCGGGGGCGACGCGCCTCGTCCTCATCGCGGTCGTGGCCGCCGAGGTGGCGCTGTTGGGCCTCGTCTTTGGCGACTGGATCTTCGCCGGCGGGCTCGCTGCGTTCTGGCTGTGGCTGGTGGTGGACCGCTTCGTGCTGTTCCCGCGCGGCGAGTACACCGTGGCGCAAATGAAGGCGCTCGGCCTGGGCGGCAACGCCGCCGCCCTGGCGAGCATGGCCTATGTGCAGTGGAGCGGGCTGTTCGGCACGGCCGCCTGAGCCGGCGCGGGGGGCGCGCGCGGCGGGCGGCGGGGGAGGGGCGTTGCGGGGAGGGGCGGAGCCCCTCCCTGCCCCAAGAGCGAGCCGACTTTGGGGATCAGCCCTCGTCGTTGGCGCCGGCGTAGAAGGAGTCGAGCACCGCCTTGTACTTCGCCTCGACGGTCTTGCGCTTGACCTTCATGGAGGGGGTGAGGTCCCCGTCGTCGATGGTGAGGTCCTTGTCGAGGACGTGGAACTTTTTGATGGTCTCGTAGCGGTTGATCTCGGCGTTGAGCGCGTCGACGGCGGCTTGGAGCGTGGCGCGAACGCCCGGCTCCTGCGAGAGCTTGGCGTACTTCGCGGTGTCGGTGAGGAGGTTGTCCGCCGCGCTGGCCTTGCCGTTGTCGATGCCCCACTTGAGCAGGCCGTCCGGCTCGGGGGCGATGAGGGCCGTGCAGAAGTTGCGGTTGTTGCCGTGCACGACGACCTGCCCGACGAGCGGGGACTTGGTCTTGAGGCGGCCCTCGAGGTCTTGCGGGGCGACGTACTTGCCGCCGGAGGTCTTGATGAGGTCCTTTTTGCGGTCCGTGATCTTCAGGAAGCCGTCGGCGTCGATGGTGCCGATGTCGCCGGTGCGCAGCCAGCGGTCGGCCGTCAGGGTCTCGGCGGTGGCCTCGGGCTTGTTGTGGTAGCCGCGCATCACGCCGCGGGAGTGGAGGAGGATTTCGCCGTCTTCGGGGGCGAGCTTGACCTGCACCCCGGGCAGCCCGAAGCCGACCGTGCCGAAGCGGTACTTTTCGGGGCGGTTGACGAAGGTGGCGGCGCTCGTCTCGGTGAGGCCGTAGCCTTCGAGGATGAGGATGCCGACGCTGTGGAAGAACTCGGCGAGCTCGCGGCTGAGCGGGGCGGAGCCGGAGATGAAGCAGCGGAGCTTGCCGCCGAAGCGGTCTCGCACCTTGGAGAAGACCAGGCGGTCGGCCACCGCGTGCTTGAGCGCGAGCAGGCCGCCGGGCTCCCCGCCCTTTTGGCGGATTTGCGAGACTTCGCGGCCGACGTCGAGCGACCACTTGAAGATCTTGTACTTCACGCCGCCGGCGTCCTTCGCCTGGCCGACGATGCGGTTGTAGGCCTTCTCGAAGATGCGCGGCACGGCGGCCGAGAAGGTGGGCTGGACCTTCGCCATGTTCTCGACGATCTTCTCGATGCGGCCGTCGATGGCGGTGGGGATGCCGATGTAGATGACGGCGGCCTCCAGCACCTTGCCGAAGCTGTGCGAGAGCGGCAGCCAGAGGAACTGCTTGTCGGCCGGGGAGAGGAAGCCGAGGCCGTCCATCGCCTCGGCCTCGTAGACCCAGCAGTCATGGGCGAGCACGACGCCCTTCGGGTCCCCCGTGGTGCCGGAGGTGTAGATGAGGGTGGCGAGGTGCTCGGGCCCGACCGACTGGATGCCGGCCTCGTACGCGCCGGCGTTGGCCTTGTCCCAGGTGCGCCCGAGGTCTTCGAGCTGCGAGAGGGACATCACCCAGCCGTCGGCAGAGGCGGCGCCGTCGATGACGATGACCTTTTCCACGCCGGGGATTTCGTCGCGGATTTTGCGGAGCTTGGCGACCTGCTTGTCGTCCTCGGCGAAGACGAAGCGCGTCGACGAGTCCTTGAGGATGTAGGCGATGCCCGGCTCGTTGGTGGACGGGTAGATCGTCGTGACGGCGCCGGTGGCGCAGCCGATCGCCAAGTCGCACAGCACCCACTCGTAGCGGGTGTTGCTGACGATGGCGGCCCGCTCTTCGAGGGAGAGGCCGAGGCTGCGGAGGCCGCAGGCGAGGTGCCGCACGCGCTCGCCCACCTGCCGCCACTTGAGCCACTGGAAGGTGCCGCTGGCGTCGGGGTAAGCCAGGGCGTCGGCGTCCGGGGTGGACGAGATGCGGTGCTGGAACATCTCGGGGAAAGAACGGAAGGACGATGCAGCCACGGCGACTCCGAAAGGACCGGTGGGTCGGGAACGGGAAGTGTAATCGAGAGGCGCGCCGGATCAAGGCGCGCGGGGGCCGGGGTGCGCTGTGAGGGGGGCGATGGACGCGGCGGCGGGGGTGCTGGGCAGGCGGCTCGCGCGCGCCGACGACGTCGCGCAGGCCGATG
>JBEIVK010000908.1:0-1747 GCA_040373935.1 Alphaproteobacteria bacterium | reverse complement strand
TCTCGGTGGCGGTCTAGCCGTGGCTCCGCTCGCCGACGCCGAACTGGGCGAAGAGCTGGCCGAACGAACTCTGGCGCTGTGCCGCATTCCGTCGGTCATCGGCCACGAGGCTGCGCTTGCCGACCATGTCGAGGCCTGGGGCCGTCGCCACTTTTCGGCCGACCAGGTCCACCGCGTCGGCCACACCCTGTTCTTCGGGACGCCGGGCCGCGAAAAACGGCCGACGCTGGCTCTTTTCGGCCATCTCGACACGGTGCCGGCCCACCCCGGCGACCCGGAGCCCCGAGCATCCGGCCGGCGGGAACCCTGGTTACCTGGTGACCGGACAACCGGCGGCCTGATTCCCGCCGCGCCCGGCCGCAGACCACGCCAGGATGCTGAACATCGGTTCCCAGTCCGACCCGCCCGCGCTCCTGACGCCGAAGGAGGCGATGGCGATCTTCGGGTACCGGGACCGTTCCGCGTTCCTGCGCATGGTCCGGGCCAGCGGCCTCCCGCGGGTCCGGGTCAACCGGCGCGTCATCCGCTTCGAGCCCCGCGCGATCCAGGCGTTCCTGCGGCGCCGGGCGGTCGGGGCCCTGGTCTAGAGGCGCCCCGGGCCGGGTCGGGTGGCGAACCACGCCTCACCGTCGGCCTTGGGCCGGGGAACGCGGTACCGGCGGTCGATCTCCTTGACCGAATTCCCCGCCTCGGTGGAGGTCTCGTGCTTGTTGCCGGTGAGGGCGATCCGGTAGGTGATCCAGGAGTGCCGGAAGCAGTTCTCGGGCAGGTGGAATCCGGCCCCGATGGCCAGGGCGCGGATCTTCTCGAGGGCGCCGGCCTCGCAGACCGCCCCCCGGTGCGGCTCCGGGCAGACCTGGAGCCAGGCGCTCGCGGCGTCGCTTAAGTGCACAACGCGGCTCGAGGGCGTGTTCTCCTTGGGCACGGTGACCGAGACAAAGCCCTGATCGAGGCGGATGTCCTCCCAGAGCTGGCGCCGGGCGCGGTGGTCGCGCTTGCCGTGGATCTCGTCGGAGCGGATCCCGCAGAGGCCGGCCAGGACTAGGGCGGCTAGGTGCCGGGGGTGCCGTTCCCGAAAGTATTCCAGGAGCCGGTGGTAGGTGTCGGGCGAGAGGATGCCGATCGGTTTGGCGGTCTCCTTGGCGCGTTCAGTCTTCTCGACCTCGGGGACGACGCCCTCCGCCAGGTGCCCGTGGCGCTGGGCCCAGCGGCAGAGGGTGACGGCGCGCTTGCGCATGTCGTTGCGCGTGACGGGATCCTCGAACCGGTGCAGGTAGCGGCTCCACTGGGCGGTGCTGAGGGTGTCGAGGCTGGTCGTGGCCCCGAAAAATTCCCGGATGGGCCTCAGCTTGGCGGCGTAGGTGCGGGCGCCCTGTTTGCGGGCGGCGACCTTGTCGGCGATCAGGGCATCGATGGCCGCGCCGACGCCGATCCGCTGGATGGTGGCGATGCGGCGCTCGGACCAGTTGGTGCAGGCCTCGAGGAGGGCGGGGCCGGCGAGTTCGCGGGCGCGGGCCCACTCGGCGAGGGCGGCGAGGAGGGGGACGCCGGAGGGGGCGACCACGGCGCGGGCCTCGGTGAGTTCCAGGACATCGGCCCGCCCGAGGTGCTGGGCGTCGGCGAGGCCGGCGGCCAGTTGGTGGGCGATCCGGTCGGCCTCCCGCTGGGCCTCGGGGAGGCTGGCGCGGGTGAGACGCTGGCGGCCCTCGGGGCCGAGCCACGAGACCACGTAGGCGTAGCCGGAGCT
>JBEIVK010000209.1:0-6399 GCA_040373935.1 Alphaproteobacteria bacterium | reverse complement strand
GGCTGGCGCTCGGGCGCGTGCAGCTCGGCGTGGACGCCGCGTTGGCCCACGAGAGCTACCAGGCCGCCCTGGACGCCGCGGCCACGCCCGACGAGGCGGCGCTGGCCCGCCTGGGCCTCGCGACGGCCGTGGAGCGCCTCGATGGCCCCAACGCCGCCCTCGCCGTGCTCGACGACGACCCGGCTGAGGATCCCGCGCTGGCCCGCCGGCGCGCCCGCCTCTCCCCCTGAGGGCCTCGCGCCCGCTGGCGGTCTCCTGGCTGTGTCTCTTCGTTCTCTGTCTGCCCCTGCGCTCCTTTGCGGCGTGATGTCGGCCTGCGTGCCCGGCACGCGCTCGGTGGACTCCAAGCCCCCCGACATCGACACCGGCTCCGCCCTCGACGACGGCCTGGACGCGCTGGACCCAGCCGCCCTCCCGGCCGGCGGCGCTCCCTGCGCGGCGCCCGTCTTGGTGACGGTCGACGAGGTGATCGACGGCGACACCGCCTACATCTCCCTGCCCGACGGCGCGTGGGACAAGGTGCGGTTCATCGGCGTGGACACCCCTGAGATCGCCCACAGCGACGATGAGGTGGCGGACTGCTACGGCGATGAGGCCTTCGCATTCACCCGCGGGCTGCTGCCGGTGGGCAGCCGCATGTGGCTCACCTTCGACGGCGAGTGCCGCGATGTGTACGACCGGCTGTTGGCCTACGCCCACAAAGGCACGGGCGAGCAGCTCTTCGTGCAGCGGCGCCTCCTTCACGACGGCTGGGCCCGCACGCTCACCATCCCGCCCAACGACAGCCTCGCCGACACCTTCGCCCGCGACGCCGACGACGCGCGCGCCCGCGGCGTGGGGCTCTGGGGCGCCTGCGGCGGCTGAGTGCGGGCCGGTTAGGGGCCCGCCCATGTCTGACACGCCACGCTCCTCTGCCCTCATCGCCCGCGCCCGCCAGGTCATCCCCGGCGGCGTCAACAGCCCTGTGCGCGCCTTCGCGGCCGTCGGCGGGGACCCGCTGTTCATCTCGCGGGGCGAGGGCAACTGGCTCGTCGACGAAGACGGCCACCGGATGCTCGACCTCATCGGCTCCTGGGGCCCGCTGGTCCTCGGCCACGCCCACCCCGCCATCCTCAGCGCCATCGCCGACGCCGCCGCCCGCGGGACCTCCTTCGGCGCGCCCACCGAGGCGGAGATCCTGTTCGCCGAAGAGCTGGTCGCCGCCCATCCCTCGCTGGAGATGGTCCGGCTGTGCAGCTCCGGCACCGAGGCGACGATGCACGCCGTGCGGCTCGCCCGCGGCGCCACCGGGCGGGACCACCTCATCAAGATCGACGGCTGCTTCCATGGCGCCCACGACGCGATGTTGGTCGCGGCGGGCTCGGGGGTCGCCACCTTCGCGCGGCCGGGCTCCCCCGGCATCCCGGCCTCGGTGGCGGCCCTCACCCACACGGCCCCGTTCCACGACCTCGCGACCGTGGAAGCCCACCTGCGCGCCCATCCCATCGCCGCGCTGATCGTCGAGGCGGTGCCCGGGAACATGGGCTGCATCGAGCCCGACCCGGACTACCTCCAAGGCCTGCGGCGCCTCACGGCGGCCCACGGTGCCCTGCTCATCGTCGACGAGGTGATGACGGGCTTCCGCCTCGCGCGCGGCGGCGCCTGCGAGCGCTACGGGCTCGACGCCGACCTCGTCACGCTGGGCAAGATCGTCGGCGGCGGCCTGCCCCTGGGGGCATTTGGCGGCAAGCGCGCGATCATGGAGCGCTTGTCCCCTGCGGGCCCGGTGTACCAAGCCGGTACGCTCTCGGGGAACCCCCTCGCCGTCGCCGCCGGGCGGGCCATGCTGTCGCTGCTCACGCCCGCGGTCTATGCGCGCCTGGAGGAGATCGGCGCCGCCGTCGAGGCCGGGCTCCGCCCCGAGGTGGAGCGCCGCGGGCTCTCCTGGACGCGGGTCGGCAGCATGTTCACGATCTTCTTCCGCGGCGTGGCGCCGCGGGACTTCGACGAGGTGAAGGCCTGCGACTTCGCGGCGTTCGGGCGGTTTCATCGCGCGGCGCTGCGGCGCGGCGTCTACCTGCCACCCGCCCAGTACGAGGCGGCGTTCCTGCCGGCATCCCTCTCGGACGCCGAGATCGACCACCTCTGCACCGCGCTGCGGGCCGCGCTGGCCGATGTTGACGCGGGCGCTCCAGCACCATAAGGCGGCCGGCCCCAGGGTCCCGAACAAGCCGGTGAGGTGGGATGTTCCATCCCTCTTCCATCCGGCGCATCGGCCAGGCCTCGGCGCTCGTCTCCGAGATGGCGGTCACCGTCGTCATCGGAGTGCTCGCCGGGCACTGGATCGACGGCACCTTCGGTTCGTCCCCGATCTTCTTGACCGTATGCTCCATCGCTGCGCTGGCCCTCGGCACCGTCCGGTTGCTCCGCAGCCTGCCCCGGATCCTCCCGCCCGATGATCCTCACGACCCGCCTCCTGCTCGGTAGCTCCGCGGCCATTCAGGTCCTCGGCGCGCTTGTGGCTGCCGCCCTCGTCGGGCCAGGCTTCGGGCTGGGCGTGCTGGCCACCGGCGCCGTGATGGTGGCCAACCTGTGGCTGTGGGCCCACACGGGGCGCGCGCTCCTGGGCGCCGCGGCGGAGGGCCGCTCGCCGGCGGTCGCGGCCCTTCTCTTCTTCATCAAGCTCAACGCCCTCGGCGCGGGGCTCTTCGTCGTGGGTTCGGTCTTCCCGCTCAGCGCGGTGGCAGCGGGCGTCTCGCTCGTGCTCGCGGTGGCGGTGGCGGCGGCGGCGGTGGGTCTCGTGCGCGGGCTCGACGTGGGAGAGGTCGCATGACCCACCTGCTTCCCTTCCTGCTCTCGCCTTCGGCCATCGCCGCCGAGGGTGGCGGCCCCGGCTACCACTACTCCTGGCTGCAGGGCATCGCGCACGCCTTGGAGCCCGCGCTGCACAGCGCCGGGGCCAACCACGACGACGCGATCCGCCTCGTCACCATGTGGGCGGTGGCCTTCTTCCTCATCGCCCTCGCGGCCGTCGGGCGGCTCGGGCTCAACGCCGCGATGGCCAGGGCCGGCGCCGAGAAGTACGTCCCGGGCAGCTTCGGGGTCTTCGGCTTCTTCGACGTCTACGCCAACGGCATCCTGAACATGATCTCCGGCGTGCTCGGCAAGGAGGACGCCAAGCGCTTCTTCTGGCTGTTCGGCTCGCTGTTCCTGTTCATCTTCACCTGCAACGTGCTGGGCGTTATCCCGGGCTTCCTGCCCGCAACGGACAACGTCAACACCAACCTCGGCGTCGCCCTCTGCGTCGTCGTGGTGTACGTCGTCTCCGGGCTCAAGCGCAACGGCATGGGCTTCATCAAGCACCTCGCCGGGCCGGTGTGGTGGCTGGCGCCGCTCATCTTCCCCATCGAAGCCGCCGGCGTCTTCCTCATCCGGCCCACGTCGCTCACGCTGCGTCTGTTCGGCAACATGGTCGGCGATCACATGGTCTTCGGCATCATGTCGGACCTCGTTCCCTTCGTCGTGCCGTCGATCTTCCTCGGGCTGGGCATCTGGGTGTCCTTCCTGCAGGCCTTCGTCTTTACGCTGCTGTCCTCGATCTACGTGCTCCTCTCCGTCGCCCACGACGAAGACGACCACCACTGATCCCCATCCCCCCTGCGCCGTCCGCCGGGCGGCTCTTCCGTTCTCTTCGGAGGTTCCCATGAAGTCGCAGATCGCCAAGGTGCTGCCCGTCGCCACCGCTCTCCTCCTGGCCTCGTCCACGGCCTTCGCCCAGGACGGCGGCGGCAAGGGCGACATCGCCCTGGCTGCTGGCCTCGCCATCGGCGCCGCCGCCCTCGGTGGCACCCTCGCCCAGGGCCGCGC
The DNA here is from genome assembly GCA_040373935.1 of Alphaproteobacteria bacterium. Lineage (GTDB taxonomy): Bacteria > Myxococcota_A > UBA796 > UBA796 > UBA2385 > JBEIVK01. The sequence continues at coordinate 2,553 of JBEIVK010000209.1, read as the reverse complement.
CGCCGCGGCCGCCCTCGAGGGCATCGCCCGCAACCCGGGCGCCTCGGGCAAGCTCCTCACCCCGATGATCCTCGGCCTGGCGCTCATCGAGTCGCTGGTCATCTTCGGCCTGCTCGTCGCGTTCCAGCTCGTCGGCAAGGTCTGACGCGCCGCGCGCCGCCGGGGGCGTCTCCCCGGCGGACGAAGCGGGGAGGCCCAAGGGTCTCCCCGCAGCGCGTTTTGCCCACGCGCCCGGCGCGCGCCCTCGACGGGCGGGCGCCCCATCGGGTATGCCCCCTTGCACCAGGAGCGGTTTCGCATGCGCCTCCAGCCCTCTCGCGCCGCCATCGTGCTCGCGGCTTGCTTGATCCCCCTCAGCGCCGCCGCCGGCAAAAAGAAGAAGGGCCCGCCGCCCCCGCCGCCCGTCGGCTGGCACCGCCCCGCCGAAGCCGGTTGGTCCCTCGACTGCTACCACCCGCCCGAGTGGGCCAAGCTCACCGAGATCGAGCGCCGCGAGGCCCGCGCCAAGGCCCTCGACGAGATCGTCAAGCAGTGGCGCGGCACCCGCAACGACGGCATCACCTTTGAAGAGGGCCGCATCGACGACGCCGAGACCATCGTGCTCGGCCGCCCCGCGGTCATCGAGGGCGTGGTGCAGGCGAACTTCGACCAGTGCGCCGCGGTGGCGGGCGGCAAGGCCCAGCCAGACGTGTGGGCGAGCTGGCTCAAGGCGCTGCCGGGCAAGCTCACCGAGGGCGAGTGCCTCACGCCCTGGGACTTCACGATGTTCGACTACCTCGACATCAACACCGGCTGGCAGCGCACGATGCCCATCTGCAAGGGCAACAAGGTGCGCGTGTCCGGCACCGTGAAGGACAAGTACCGCCTCACCGAGAAGGGCGCGTGGATCACGGTGGAGGGCGACAAGTCGAAGCCGACGGTGGGCGGGGAGTACCCGTGCAACCAAGAAGGCTGCCACGAGGGGCAGCTCCTGCTGCGCTTCGTGTCGGCGGGCGGCGTCGAGTCCGTGCTTCCCATCGAGGGCGGGCAGCTCATCTTCACCGCGCCGGAGCACGGGGAGATCAGCTTCCGCATCAACGACACGAGCTTCTTCGACAACGCCTGGTTCAAGAACGGCAGCATCGAAGACCACACCGCCATCGAGATCAGCCCGGTCGAATAGCCCGTGTCCGCCTCGCCTCCGCTCTCCCGCCGCGTCCTGTTCGCGCTCGTCCCGGCCCTCGTGGTGCTCGGCGGCGCGGAGGTGGGCTTGCGCTCGGCGGGGTGGCCGAGTCCGGAGGCTGCCTTCGAGCACAACGAGCCCTTCTGGGTGGTGGACTCCGCGCTGCGGGCCCACCCGATGGATCACAAAGAAGAGGGCGCGCGCTTCCCCGTCTCGACCGACGAAAACGGCCTGCGCGCGCCGCTGCACCCGGTGGACAAGGCGCCCGGCGCCTATCGGGTGATGACGCTGGGCTGCTCCACCACCTTCGGCTGGGGCGTGGCAGACGCCGAGTCCTACCCGGCGCGCCTGGAGGCCCGCGGGCGGGCCGGCGGCTACCCCAAGCTCGAGGTCATCAACGGCGGCCAGCCCGGCTACACGAGCTTCCAAGGGCTGTGGCTCTGGGGGCGCACGCTCGAAGACTACGCGCCCGACGTCGTGCTCATCGGGTACATGGTGCAGGACGCCCGGCGCGCCGCCTACTCGGACCGCTCGCAAGCCATCCTCCAGCAAGACGCCCGCTTCCTCAAGGACAACCTCCTCTACCGCTCGCGGGTGTACCTCGGGCTGCGCAGCCTGCTCGGCGGGGTCCAGGTGCGCGCCAAGGAGCGCACGGCAGACGGCGACTCCGGCGAGCACCGCGTGCCCCTCGCCGAATACGACGCCAATCTGCGCGCCCTCGTCGACAAGGCCACCGCCGTCGGGGCCCAGCCGGTGCTCTTCGGCTATCCCCTCGAGCGCGCGGGCTACACGGCGGCCCACCGCACCCAGCTCGCCGCCACCGCCGCCGCCCTCGGGGTGCCCGTGTTCGACCCGCAGCCCCAAATGGACGCCGCCGCGCGGGCCGAGGTGCTCTACTTCCCCAACGACCGCGGCCACGCCAACGCCGCCGGCAACGACCGCATCGCCGAGTGGGTGCTCGGGTTCCTGGGCAGCGCCTCCCTGCTCGATGGTGCGCGGTGACGGCCCCGCGCGACTGCACGCTCGTCCTGCTCGTGCTCAACGAGATCGACGGCCTGCGCGCGCTCTGGGATGACATCCCGCGCGCCGCCTTCGCCCGCACGGTCGCCGTCGACGGCGGCTCGACGGACGGCACCCGCGAGTTCCTGGCCGCCCGCGGCGTGCCGGTGCTCTCGCAGCCGATCCGCGGGCGGGGCGTCGCCTTTCGCGTGGCGGCCGAAGCCACGGACACGGCGCGGCTCGTCTTCTACAGCCCCGACGGCAACGAAGACCCGGCCGACATCGAGCGCCTGGACGACCTCCTCCTCGCCGGCGCCCGACTCGCCATCGCCAGCCGCTTCGCGCCCGGCGCCCTCAACGAAGAGACGGACCTCCTGCGGCCGCGCGCGCGG
>JBEIVK010000042.1:0-13396 GCA_040373935.1 Alphaproteobacteria bacterium | reverse complement strand
GTGTGGGCGCTGCTGGCGCCCCCTCCCGGCGGCGGCGCGCCGCGGGTGCTGGTCCGGCTCGCGGTGGTGCTCGCTGGGCTGCTGCTGATGGCGGCGGTCGCGCTTCCCATCGTCTTCCCGGGCGGCGTCCCCGGCGAGGGGGAGCGCACCGAGATGCTCCGTCTCCAAGCCGCGTGGCTCGCGCCCTACGGCGGCCGAGATGGCGCCTGGCGGGTCAGCATGTGGGCGATCTGGGGCCTCGCGGCCGTACGCGCGGCGCCGCGGCTCGCCGTGCCCGTGGCGGCTGGGTTGCTCGGCCATCATCTGCTGCTGGCCAGCTTCGACGACGTGGGGGAGCGTCACGCCATCCCGGCTGCGTTGCTCGGCCTCCTGCTGGGCGCCATCGCCCTCGGCCGGGGCTCGAGGGTGGCGTGGGCGGGTCTCGTGGTGCTGGCCTTGCTGGGGGCCCGTGGCGCGCTGGACCTTCGCGCGCGATTTTACGCCTCTGAAGAAGCCTTCGCCGCTCGTCTCGCCGCGCCGCCCTGGGGAGCGCTCCCGCGCATCGGCCTCGCGGCCGCCCGCGCGCCGGGCTGTGCCTGGGTCGCCGAAGACCACCGCGCCGTCGCGTCGCCGCCCCTCTCGCACTTCAATCTCCTGCAAGCGAGCGAGTACGCTGCGTTGCAAGAGAGCTTCGGCTGCGTGCGGTGGTGCGTCGAGCTGGAGGATTTCCGGTGGTCCTCCCGGGGCGTGCGTGACCGCGCGCTGCGCACGGCATCGTTGTACGCGGGAGCGCCGGTGGCCGTGGTGGAGGACCCGGCCTCGGGCTACGCATGTCTGGTGATGGAGCTGACTGCTCGCCGGGAGCCGCTGGTTGGACGCACGGGCACAGATCTTCCGCTTCCTTGAGGCCCTCACTTCCCGGGACCGTGGGCTGCGGCTGGCGCGGGTCGGTTTGGCGGTGGCGGCCGGGGCGTTCGCGTGGCCGGTGCTGCTCGCCGTCGGCTTCAGCGTCGGCGGCGGGCGCGGCCTCGTCGGTGTCCTCGGCTCGGCGGTCACGGGCGCCGCGGTGCTTGGCGTCGGCGCGCTCGCGCTGCGCGGGTGGGCAGAGAGCGGGAAGCCGCCCCACCAAGCGCGGCGCGTCGAGGCCTTGGTTCCCGGTCTTCGCGGCCGCTTGTCGGCCGCGGTGGATGAGGCCGCCGCGGCCGGCGCCAAGCCCGCGCCGCGTGCGGTCTCGGCCGTTTTGCTCGCGCGGGCCACCGAGGCCGCTGCCTCGGGCATCTCCGGGTTGCGCCCTTCACAGGTGCTTCCCCTGGGTCCGCTGCGCCCGTGGGCCGCGGGCCTCGGCGCCGCGGTGGGCGCCGCCATCTTGGCCACCGCCCTCCTGCCGGTGACGCCCTGGGGCGCGCTGACGGTCCTCGCCGGCGGAAGCGCCGCGTCCGCGCGCCTCGCCCAGGCGGGGCCCGATGCGGTCGACGCCCGCGCGGTCATCGGCGACATCACGCTCCGCTACGTCTTTCCCGACTACACCGGCATGGAGCCGGTCGAGGTGCCCAACTCGGACGGCACCATCCACGCGCCCCCCGGCACCCGGGTCGAGATTCGCGCGCGTTCGCTCGAGCCCTTTGACGCCGCGGCCCTGCAAGTGGACGCCGCGGCCCCGGTGGACGCCACCCTCGCCAACGGGCGCGACGTCTCCACCTCCCTGGTGGTCGAGCGGTCCGGGTCGTGGGCGGTCCTGCTCTTCCGCGGCAAAGACATCGTGCGCAGCCCCGACTACGCCATCGAGGCCGAGGCGGACGGGGCGCCGGTGGTCACGGCCAACCGGGAGGGCGGCGCCACCCAGCCCGTCGACCGCCCGCTGCGGCTCCGCTGGGCGGCGCAAGATGACTTTGGCTTGCGGGACGTCGTCTTGGAGGTGCAACGCGCGGACGGCACCCGGACGCGTGTCCCCCTGCGAACCCCGCTCGACCCCTCCCGCAACCTCGACGGCGACGTCGGGCTCACCCCCGAGAAGCTGGGTCTGAAGCCGGGCGAGTCCGTCGTGTTGCGCGTGGTGGCGACGGACAACGACGCCGCGGCGGGCGGCAAGGAGGGCCAAAGCGCCGACGTGCCGCTCACCATCGCGGGGCCCCAAGGCTCGGGCCCGGCGCTCGGGCGCCACTACGAGGCCTTGCGCGACGCTCTGGTGCTCGGCCTCGCCGATTTTCTCGTGGAGAAGGTCCCACCGGGCGACGAGCCGGCGGCGGTTCGGGAGTGGGTCGGGCGCGCGCGCGCACGGCTGGAGCCTGCCCAAGCGCTGATGCGCGCGCAGTGGGGCGCGAGCGTCGCCTCGTCCGGCCTGGACGGCGTGCTCATGTCCGACGTGAACGACCGCTCCGGTCGCCTGTTTCGCTTCGCGATGACCACCTGGGAGGCTGGAAGCGGCCGGCGCGTGACGGACACGGACCGCGCGACCTTCCGGGATCTCCACGCCGAGACGGTCGCCGCCATGGAGCGTGCCATCTTCGTTCTCGACGAGGCGATCCAAAAGGAGGCGCTGTCCAAGCTGGCCGAGCAGGCCCAGCGCCTGGAGTCGATGGCCAAGTCGATGGCGGACGCGGCGCCCACCGCGGAGGCCGCCGAGCTGCTGGCCATGCTCGACCAGCTGGAGCGCAACCTCGCGCGTTTCGCGGAGGCGGCCAAAAAGCTGGACGACAACTCCCTCGGGGAGTTTCTCAACAGCCGCGTGCAAGAGACCACGGCGCTGGCGGACCAGATCCGGTCGCTCATCGCGGAAGGCCGGCTCGATGAGGCGCGCGCTGCCATGCAGCTGTTGGCGGAGCAGCTCCAGCAGATGGCCGAAGGCGTGAACGACCGCTTCGCCTCGCAGATGCAGTCCGAGGACAACCTCTCCCAGGCCTTCGATGACGCGATGAAGGGCCTCGAAGCCTTGCAGCGCGACCAAGAGTCCCTCGCGCGGGAGATGGCGTCCGCCCGCGAACAAGACGGCGGCGCCGCCGAGCAGCAGGCCGCGCTCTGGCGAAAGGTCGACACCCTGGCCGAAAACGCGGTCGCAGCCGCCAAGGACGCGCTGGCCGGGGCCGGCGGCGGGGCGGGATGGCGGGTCGAGGGCATCCGGGCGGTCGAGCGCATGGGCGACCAGGCGCAGGGCGTGCGCGACGGCGTTCGGGCCCGGGATGCCGCGCGGGTGCTGGAGCGGCTTGGGTCGGCCCGCCGTGCGCAGGTCATGTCCGAGCGCCTCGCCCGGGTGGAGCGGGAGCGTCCGCGTGCGGGCGGCGAGCCGGTGCCGGAGGGCGCGCCCCGCGTCGAGTCGCGCTCGGCCGAAGTCGGGCGCATCTACGACGAAATGGAGTCGCTGCTCCAGAAGCTCGCCCAGCGCCAGTCCCAGGATGGCCCCGCGGTGCGGCAAAAAGCCCAGGAGCTGGCGGATCGTCAGCGCGCGCTCGAGGGGCGTCAGCAGCAGCTTTCCAAGGACGTGCAGCGCGTGGAGCGGGCGCTGCCGGCCGCCGATGGCTCGGCGGGGGAGGCGATGGGCCGCGCCGGCGAGGCGATGGGGCGGGCAGAGGATGCCCTGCGGCAAGGGCAAGGCACGCAGGGCGAGGGGCATCAGCTCGACGCCGCCAGCCAGCTCGGCCAAGCCCGGGAGCGCCTCTCCCAGCAGATGCAGCAGCACCAGCAGATGCAGCAGCAGATGCGCAACGGTGGCCAGGGCGAGGGTGGCGGAGGCCGCCCGGACGACGGCCAGGACGGCATGAGCCAGCAGCAGGCGGTCGAGCTGCCAGCCCCCGAGCTGTTCCAGACGCCGGAGGCCTACCGGCGCGCGCTGCTCGAGGGCATGTCCGGCGAGGTCCCTGAGGAGTTCGAGGCCTTGAAGAAGCGGTACTACGAAGAGTTGGTGCGCCAGTGAGCCGCTGGGTCCGCCGGGTCGCGGGGTTCGGGTGGGTCCTTGCCCTCGCGCATTCGCTCGCGGCGCGGCCGGCCGCCGCGGGCAGCCTCGACGCGCTCGACGGCTGCCTCAACGGGTACGACCTCCCGTGCGCCGAGGCCGAGCTGGTCCGGCTCCGGCGCAGCGCGTCCGGCTCGACAGACCTGCGCATCGCAGAGGCGCGGGTGGCGTTCCATCGGGGCGAGTACGCCGCTGCCGTCGGGCATGTGGACGCGCTGAAGGCCCGCGGCATCGACCTCGCGGAGCTCGACCGCTTCACCCCCTACGCCCCGACGCTGGAGGCGAGCCGCGGCATGGTGGAGGTCACGGCCGAGGGGGTTCGCGTGCGCGTCGCCGAGGGCGTGGACCGCGTGCTCGCCGAGGACGCCCTGGACACCGTGCGGCGCTGCCGCTCCACCATCGACCCCCTGCTCGGCGGGGGGCCGGCGCACCCCATCGTGCTGGACATTTACCCAAGCGCGACCCGCTTCATCCTCGCCAGCGGCCTCCCGCCCGAGGCTGTGCGCACCACGAACGTCATCGCGCTCTCCAAGTGGTCGCGCCTGCTGCTCACCAGCCCGCGGGCGATGGGGCGGGGCTACGGGTGGAAGGACACGGTCGCGCACGAGTACATCCACCTCGTCGTCGCGCTGCGCACCGGCAACGCCGCGCCCGTGTGGCTGCAGGAGGGACTGGCCAAGCACCTGGAGACGCGCTGGCGGGGGGACCGCGCAGGCGGGCTCGGCCCGCACGCGGAGAGCCTCCTCGCGAAAGCGCTGGGCAGCGGCGGCTTCGTGCCCTTCGAGAAGTTCGAGCGCTCGATGGCCTACCTCGACTCCGGCGAAGAGGCCGCGCTGGCCTTTGCGCAAGTCGAGACCATGATCCGCCACTTCCTCTCGCGCGCCGGGGACGACGCCCTGCCGGCCTTGATGGACCGGGTGCGGGCCGGCGAAGACCCGGGCTCGGCCCTCGCGTCCTTGGCGGGCTACCCCGGCTTCCCGGCCTTCCAGGATGGCTGGCGTGCGTGGCTGCGCACCCTCCCGCTCGTCCAGCAGGAGCTCGCCGCCCTGCCGGTCACCTTGGATGGCGCCGCCTCCGAGGCCGAGAGCGACCCGCTGCTCTCCGGCCGCCCAGACCTCCAGCGCTTCCTGCGCGTGGGGGATCTCCTTCGGGAGAAAGGCCGTTGTGACGCTGCGCTGGTCGAGTATGCCCGCGCCGAGGACCCGGCGGGCCCGCCCTCGCCGGTGCTCGCCGCGCGCCGCGGCGCGTGCCTGCATGCCACCGGGAAGGCCTCGGAGGCCCTCGCGGTCCTGACCGAGGCGGCACGTTTGTACCCCGACTTCGCGCTGCTGCAGGTGGAGCGGGGGCGCGTGCTCGACGCCTTGGGCCGCCCCGCAGACGCCGTGGTGGCATGGTCGGCCGCCCACGACGTCAACCCCTACGACCCGGAAGTGCAGGACGCGCTGGTCCGCAACTACCAGAAGCTGGGCCGGGCCGACGACGCCCGCCGCCACCTGCGCTACGCCCGAATCCTGGCCACCGGCGGCGCCGGCGGCTGACCCGCGCGCCCGGGCCGGATAGCCTGGGCGGTGCATCTTGGAGAGCGAATGGACCCCACCCTCCCGACCGAGCACGACGACGCGGCGCTCTTCGACCGCCTCTCCGCCGTGCGCGGCGCCCTGCTCTCCGCGATCGGCCAGCGCATCGTCGGGCAGCACGCGGTCATCGAGCAGCTGCTGACCGCGCTGTTCGCGGACGGCCACTGCTTGTTCGTCGGTGTGCCCGGCCTCGCCAAGACGCTCCTCGTCACCACCACGGCCCGCGCGCTCGGGCTCGCCTCCGGGCGCATCCAGTTCACGCCGGACCTCATGCCCGCGGACATCACGGGCACCGAGGTCCTCGAAGAAGACCGCAGCACCGGCCGCCGGGTCATGCGCTTTCTCCCCGGGCCCATCTTCACCAACCTCCTGCTCGCCGACGAGATCAACCGCACCCCGCCGCGCACCCAGGCCGCGCTGCTCGAGGCGATGCAAGAGCGCCGGGTGACGGCTGGCGGCGAGACGCGGTCTCTGCCCTCGCCGTTCCTCGTGTTCGCCACCCAAAACCCCATCGAACAAGAGGGCACGTACCGCCTGCCCGAAGCCCAGCTGGACCGCTTCATGTTCTCGGTGGATGTGGGCTACCCGTCCGAGGCGGAGGAGGTTGAGGTGGTGGACCGCACGAGCGCCTCCCCCGGTGCGCCCATCGCGCCAGTGTTGGACCGCGACACCCTCGTCGCGTTGCAAGGGCTCGTGCGCCGTCTCCCGCGGAGCGAAGACGTCGTGAAGTATGCGGTTCGCCTCGCGCGGGCCTCCCGGCCGGGGCCCGGTGCATCGGCGTTCGTCCAGAAGAATGTCCGCTGGGGCGCCGGCCCGCGCGCGTCGCAGTTCCTGTTCTTGGGCGCCCGGGTGCGCGCGGCGCTCAACGGCCACGAGGTGCCGCACTTCGACGATGTTCGGGCGGTCGCGCCGGCGGTGCTGGGCCACCGCGTCAGCCTCAGCTTCCAGGCCGAGGCCGAGGGGCTGGGCCCCCAAGACGTGGTCCGGCATCTGCTCGAGAGCGTGCGCACCGCGTGAACACTCCTCCCTGGGACGCCGCGGTCCTGGCCCGCATCGCCAGCCTGGAGCTGCGCGCTCGCCGCGCGGTGGAGGGCGTGTTGCATGGGCACCACGGCAGCGTCCGCACCACGTCGGCGCTGGAGTTCGCCGACTACAAGGAGTACGCGCCCGGCGACCCGATCAAGGACCTGGACTGGCGGGTGATGGGCCGCTCGGACCGTCTCGTCATTCGGCGCCACCGTGCCGAAGCCGAGCTGGCCACGACCCTCGTGCTGGATGCCAGTGGAGACGGTGCGACGGGCCGCGGCGGCGCGCATCCCCGGGGCCGCCCGCCGCTGGACGGCACCCGCTGGGGCTCCGCCGTGGTCTTCTGCGCGGCGCTCGCGTGGTGGCTGGAGCGTCACCAGGAGCCTGTCGGCTTGCTGGTTCTCGGCGGGGACGACGTCCGGTGGTCTTGGCTCCCGCCCGCCACCGGGCGTGCCCAACTGGTGCGGGTGCTCGGCGTGCTCGCGGGCGCGCGGCCCGCCGGCCGGACGGATCTCGGCGCGGGGCTGCGGTCGCTGGGGGCGCGGCTGCCGCGGCGCTCCGTGGCCGTGCTGGTGAGCGACCTGGCGCAGGAGCCCGCCGAATGGGGGCCCGCGGCCGCCACGCTGCGGGCGCGTCGCGCAGACCTGCGCGTCGTCCATCTCATCGACCGCGCGGAGTGGGGTCTCGACTTTGACCGTCCGCTCCGATTCTTCTCGCCGGAGGGCGGCGCGCCGCTGCCGGAAGATCCGGCGGAGCTGCGCGCGGCCTTCGTGGCGGAGCGAGACGCCTTTTTCGCCGAGGCCCGCGGCCATCTGTCCGCGGCAGAGGCCGGCTACGTGCCCTTCTTCACGGATACGCCCGTCGAGCAGCCGCTCGCGCGTGTCCTGGCAGGGGGGTGAGCGGCGATGGACTTTGGTCTGCTCGTCCCCGCGGCGCTCGGGCTCGGCGTCCTGGTCGCGGGCCCGCTGCTGGCGCACCTCTCGCGGCGTCCGCCCCGGGAAGACCTCCCCTTCGGGCTGATGCCGGTGTTGCGGCGGGTCGTGCGCCGGGTGCGCCGCCGCCGGCGTCTGGACGACCTCCTGCTCCTGCTGTTGCGCGCGCTGCTCGTGTTGCTCGCCGTGTTCGCCGCGTCCCGGCCCGAGCTGCGGTGGCCGACGCCCCCGGACCCGGAGGGACCGCAGGGGCCGGTTGTGGTGCTTCTGGACACCAGCTTCTCGATGGACCTTCGCACCGGCCCGAGCTCCACGCGCTTCTCCGAGGCCCGCGCCGCGGCCGCCGCCCTGCTTCGGGCGCTCCCCGAAGGCACGCCCTCCGGGGCGGTCACCTTCGGGGGCACCGCTGCACGGGTGGTCCCGGCGTTGCAAGGGGATCCTGGTGCGGTCGCCGTCCAGGTGGAGGCGGCCCTTCGCAGCGACGGCCCCACGGACCTCGCGGGCGGCCTGCGCGAGGCTCGGCGCATGCTCGATGGGAAAGGCGGGACGCTCTACCTTTTTACCGACGAGGCGGGCCCGGTCGCGGTCCCCGCGGCGGAGGAGGAGATTCGGCTGCTCGGCGCCCAGGGCGCGGCGCTCATCCCCAAGGTGATCCCAGCGCCCGTCATCGGCAACCTCGCCATCGTGGAGGCCCGCTACGGAGAGGGCGTCGAGGGCGGCAGCGTGCGGGTCGTCGTCCGCAGCTACGGGGAGACGCCGGTCGAGGTTCCGCTCGCCGTCACCTTGCCGGATGGAACGGTCATCCGGGCCTTCGTTGAGGTGCCGCCCGACGGCACCGGCGAAGAGCGGGTCACCGTCCCGCGGGTCACCGATGGCGGCGTGGGCGTCGCGCAGATCGACGATCCGCTCCTCCCCGCCGACAACCTCCTCGCGTTTCACCTGCCGCGCGTGGGCGCGAGCCGCGTCCTCGTGGTGGACGGGGATCCGGGCCCCACCCCCACGGCCTCCGAGGTCTATTTCTTGGAGCGGGCGCTGGCGCCGTGGGGCGGCGGTGGGCGGGTCGGCGTGTTGCCGGAGGTGGTCGCGCCGTCCAGCCTGGAGGCCTTGGACCCGGAGCGGCACCGGGTCGTGTTCCTCGCCAACCTGCCGGATCTCGCTCCTCACGCGGCGCGGCTCACCGACTTCGTGCAGCGCGGCGGCGGGCTCGTGCTCTCCCTGGGTGAGAACACCACGGCTGAGGCCACCAACGCGGCGCTTGGCGCGCTGCTGCCTGCGCCCTTGCGCGAGGTCCGCAGCCTCGACGGCGCCCCCACCGCGCTGCCCGACGCCGCTCATCCCCTGTTCGCGCCGTTCAGTCGCGGCGGGCGGGCGGGCTTCGCGCGGGTGCGCTGGGCACGGCTCTTTACGACGGACCCGCCGGCCCCTGGCGACGGCGCCGAGGTCCTGCTGCGCACCGAAGGCGGCATCCCCGTGCTGCTGTCGCGGGCGGTGGGGCGCGGGCGGGTCGTGTTGCTCACCAGCACGATGGACTTGGGCTGGTCCGATTTCCCCTTGCAAGCCGTCTACATGCCCTTCGTGCAGCGCCTCGTCGGCTGGCTCGGGGCCGACGCCGGGGGCAACGCGCTGCGCCTGGACGGCGTGGTCGGGGCGCCCGTGGGGGTGCCGGTGCCCGATGGCGTGGATGAGCTGGTGGTGCGAGGGGACGATGGCCCTGTGCCGGCCGCGATTCGCGGGGGGGAGCTGCGCTTCACCCCAAGCCGCGCCGGGGCCTATCGGGTTGAGGTGCCCGGTGCGCCGCCGCTGGCCTGGGCGGCGGTGCGTCTCGACGCCGCGGAGTCGGATGTGCGGGCGGGCCCGCCGCTGCTGGAGACCGCTGCGCGGGTGGACCCGGAGCGCTACCTGCGCCGCGTGCGCTTCGCCCCTTGGCTTTTGGGCGCTGCGGCGCTCCTGTTTCTCGTGAGCCTGGCGCTGGCGGGCCCGCGCACCGACGCGGGCAAGGACGGCCAACATGCTGCGTAATCCCAGTCGGCGCTCCGTCATCGGCGGTGCAGCCTCCGTTGCGCTCCTGTCGGGTCGTGGCGCGCGGGCGCTCGGCGCGGCGACCCGCTTCGACGTCGCCGAGCTGGTCCTCGCCTCGGGGACCGCCACCCGGCCGGCCGCGTGGGAGCGGTTGCTGTTCGAGACCATCCAGAGCACGAGCGTGGAGTGCGAGCCGCGGGCCGTCGCCCTGTCTCCCGAGGACCCCGCCTTGTTCGCCCATCCGTTCTGCGTGCTCATCGGCACCGGCGCGCTGCCTCCGCTCAGCGAGGCCGCGGTCGAGCAGCTCCGGCGCTACCTCACCTACGGCGGCTTCCTGCTGCTGGACGACGCATCCGGTGCTCCCGGCGGGGCTTTTGCCCGTTCGGCCCGCGCGCTCGCGGGTCGCTTGTTCCCCACGCGCCCGCTCTCCCCGCTCCCGGCCGATCACAGCGTCTATCGGGCGTTCTTTCTGTTGGAGCGCGCCGTGGGCCGCGCGGACTTCGGCGCCCCGCTGGAGGGCGTCGCCTACCGCTCCACCACCCCGCTCATGTACCTGCCCAACGACCTCTCCGGCGCGCTGGACCGCTTCCCCGATGGCCGGGAGCGCCACGCGTGTGTGCCCGGCGGGGAGTTCCAGCGTCGGGAGGCGCTGAAGCTCGGCATCAACCTCGCGCTCTACTCGCTCACGAGCAACTACAAGCACGACCAGGCCCACGTCGCTGCGCTGTTGCGCCAAGGGAAGCTCGAATGAGCGGCGGCTCCTCCGCGGCGGACGCCGCCGCCCTCGTCTGGACGGCACCTCCGGCCGTGCTCGCCGTCATCGGCGTCGGCACCCTGGCGGTCGTCGCGCTGGCCCTGCGCGGGTCGAGCGACGGGGGCGACCCGCGCCTGCGCTGGCTCGGCGTGGGCGCACACCTCGCGGCCTGGGCCGTGCTCGCGGTCGCCTTGGCGGGGCCGGCCTGGATTCAGCCGGGCGGTCGCGAGGAGCCAGCCCCGCTCGTGGTGCTCGTCGATGGCAGCGCCTCGATGGGGGTCACCGACGCAGCGGGGCCCCGCGCCGCCACCGTTCCCGCCGCGCTCGACGCCATCCGGGCCTCCACCGACGGGCCGGTCGAGGTGTTCACCTTCGATGATGATCTTCGGCCTGGCCTCCCGGCCCGCTACGACGGCCGTGGAAGCGACCTGGGCGGAGCCCTGGCGGCGCTGGCAGACCGCACGCTCGGCCAGCGGCTGTCCGGCGTGGTGGTGCTCACCGATGGCATCGATCGCGGCGCGCTGCGTCGAGACCTTCGGGCAGCCGCAGCGGGCGGCAGCGTGGGCGCCGAGGTCCTGCCGCCGCTCGCCGGGCCGCTCACCCTCGTCGCCATCGGCGACGCAGACGACGTCTTCGACGTGGCCATCGAGGATGTGGCGACGGGCGGGTATGCGTTCTTGCGCGCCGCATTTCCGCTCACGGCACGGCTTCGCGGCCCGCCGGGGCGCACCGTCCCGGTCCTGCTCTCGCGGGAAGGGCGGCGCGAGGCCGAGGCCTCCGCCACCTTCGGTGAAGATGGCACGGCCGAGGTCCGCTTTGAGGTCACCCCGCGGAAGGTCGGGCGCTTCGCGTGGGAGGTCTCAACGCCCGTGGAGGCCCCCGATGCCGTGCCCGCCAACAACACCTTCCCGGTGGTCTTGCGGGTGGTGCGGGACCGCACGCGGGTCTTGCAGGTCGCCGGCGCGCCATCGAACGATCAGAAGTTCCTCCGCCTGTTCTTGAAGGAGGACCCTTCGGTCGACCTCGTGAGCTTCTTCATCCTGCGGACGGACCCAGACCTCCGCGCGGGTTGGGACAACGACGAGGTGTCGCTCATCGAGTTCCCCTACGAGCGCCTTTTCGAGGACGACCTCGAATCCTTCGACCTCGTCATCCTGCAGAACTTCAACCACGGCCCGTACCTGGACCGATCGATCGAGCTGCTCGAAAACGTCGCGCGGTGGACGGAGGCTGGGGGAGCGCTGGTGATGGTCGGCGGAGACCGCAGCTTCGACCTCGGCGACTACCAGGGCACGCCGGTCGAGCGGGTGCTGCCCGTTCGCCTCGGCGTGGGCGGGCCGCGCGCCGATGAGGCGCCCTTCGTGCCCGTGTTGACGCCGGATGGCGCCGCCCATCCGCTGCCGCGCCTGCTCGATGACGCCGGCGAGAACGCCCGCCGCTGGGAGGGCCTGCCCGCCCTCGACGGCCTCAACCTCACCCGCGGGGCCGCCCGCGGCGCTGCGGTGCTGCTCACGCACCCGGGGCGGCGCTGCGAGGACGGCAACCTCTGCCCGGTGCTCGCCGTGGCCGAGCCGGGTCAGGGGCGCAGCCTCGCGCTCACGGTGGACGCCTCGTGGCGCTGGTCGTTCAGCGAGGCCGCGAGCGGGCGTGGCAACCAGGCCTACCTGCGCTTTTGGAAGAACGCCTTCCGCTGGTTGGTGGCAGATCCGGATGACCGCCAGATCGTGGTTCGTCCCGGCCGCGACAACGTCGTCCTGGGCGATGAGGTCGTGCTCATCGTCGAGGCGCGGGACGCGGGGCACCGGCCCCTCGCCGACGTCGTGGTCGAGGGGGAGGTGGTGGACCCGGCGGGGAACACCGCGCCGATCAACGGGCGCACCGGGGCCGACGGCGAGCTGAAGGTGCCCTTGCAACCAGGAGCGCCGGGCGCTTGGCGGGTGCGGGTCACGAGTCCGGGCCTGCCGGGCCAGGTGGGCGAGACCGTGTTCGCGGCCACCGCCCGCGAGCCCGAGCTCTCGGAGATCCGCACCGATCACGCATTCTTGGAGCAGGTCGCCGGCTTGCTCGGCGAAGAGCGCGCCCGCTACATCGGCCCCGGCGCCTCCCTGCGCCCGCTCCTGGACCCGGCGGCTGTGCGGGTCATCCCCGAGCGCCACCAGGAGGATCTCGGCTCCCATCCGGGTGTCGCCCTCGCCGTCGGGCTGCTCGGCGGCCTCGGCTTCTGGGCTCGGCGGCGCGCCGGCGGTCGATGAGCGCGGAGCGGCGGCGGGCGGTGGTCGCATTCCGGCGCGGCAGACCCGGGCGGGCTGGCGGGGGAGGGGAGAAGAGCCCCGTTGCGCCGCCCCGCGGGGGGCTCTCTGCGTCGCAGCAGGCCTGCATCATTCGTCACCGCGCGGCGGAGTCGGGTCCCGCTCGGGCGGGATACGCGGCTTCACGCCTGGAATCGACGGCGGGTTGTTCGATCGCGAGGGTCCGATGCGCAGCTTCTTGGTTCTCCCTTGGCTGGTGTTGGCGTGCTCCGGCGGGTCCCCGGGCGGGGACGGCGGCGCGGGTGCCCCTGCTGCCACGGTCGAGACCGCGCACGGCGCGTTCACCATCGTCGCCCTCGGGCCGCAGGGCGAGGAGCCGCGCGCCTTGCACGTGCGTTTGCCGGTCGATGCCTTCCCGCCCGGCTCGGTGGGCGGCGCGGCGCCCGCGGGCACGGTCCTGCGTCTGGAGCCCGCCGTGGAGGGCAACCTCGATGTGCTGGCGCCGAATCTGCTTGCCTTCACCCCAGCGTCGGGCTTCGTGGCGGGCACCCGCTACACCGCGACGCTGGAGGCCATCGGCGGCAAAGCGCCCGGCGACACCCCCGTCTCCCTTGCCTTCGACGTGCCGCCCTTCGGGCTGGTGCGCGCCCACGCCGCCGCCGTCGACATCGCGAACGGAACGGCCGCGGTGGATCTCGCCTTCACCGCGCCCGTCGATGCCGCGACGGTCGGTGCGCTCCTTGCGGTCGAGGGCGGGCCGGTCATCGCGGGGGTGTCCCCCGGCCCGCGCCCGGAGTCCGTTCGGGTCTCCCTGCGGGCGGTCTCCGACGGCGTGACGGCGCGTTTCCGGCTCGCCGCGGGCGCGCGGGCGGCCGACGCCGCGGACGGCACCGCGGCTGCGGGCGCCGCTGAGG